>DASRXN010000172.1:0-20040 GCA_035654135.1 Rhodocyclaceae bacterium
TGTCGGATGACGGGCACCAACAGGCCGCGGCCGGTCTGCGTGGCGATGCCTAGATGGACCGCCGCATAGCGCGTGACAACGTCGGCCTCGTCGTCGTAGCGTGCGTTGACCTGCGGGAACTCGCGCAGCGCCAGGACGATGGCGCGCATCAGTAGTGGCAACAGGGTCAGGTGACCGCGCTCATTTTCATAGCGGATATTCAAATGCGCGCGCAGGGCCTCGACCTCGGTGACATCGATTTCTTCGACATAGGTGAAGTGGGGGATGTGGCGCTTCGACTCCTGCATCTTCTGGGCGATCTGACGCCGCAGCGCGATCACCGGCACTGCTACTTCGCCCTGCCGTTCGGCATAACGAGCGTCGCCGTCGGGCGCCGCCGGCCGGCTTCGCCCGCGCGCGGCGCAGGCATCGATGTCCTCGCGCAGGATGCGTCCGCCCGGACCGCTGCCCTTCACATGCTGCAACTCGAGGTCGCGATCGCGGGCGTATTGGCGCACGGCGGGGGAGGCGAGTGGCTTGTCCACAGCGTTCGACGGTACGGCGGCCGGCAGGTCGCGCGCATTGCCCTCGCCCGCGACTTCGATGCGTATCAATTCAGCGCCGACCGCGATCATCTGCCCAGGTTTGCCGCCGAGCGATAGCACCGTGCCCGCCACCGGCGAGGGAACCTCCACTGTCGCCTTGTCGGTCATGACATCGGCCAGCGGCTGGTCTTCGATCACGACGTCGCCGGGTTTGACATTCCAAGCCGCCAGTTCGACCTCGGCGATGCCTTCGCCGATGTCCGGCACCTTGATGACATGGGTACCCATCTAGTTCTCCAATACACGCCGGAGCGCCGCCGCAACCCGGTCCGGGCCGGGGAAGTAGGCCCACTCCTGCGCATGCGGATAGGGCGTGTCCCAGCCAGTGACGCGCTCGATCGGCGCTTCGAGGTGGTAGAAGCAGTGTTCCTGCACCAGGGCCACCAGTTCGGCGCCGAAGCCGCTGGTGCGGGTCGCCTCATGGACCACCACGCAGCGGCCTGTTTTCCTGACCGAGTTGACCATGGTCTCCAGATCGAGCGGCCAGATGCTGCGCAGGTCGATGATCTCGGCATCGATGCCGCTCTCCATCGCCGCGGCCTCGGATACGTAAACCATCGTGCCATAGGTGATCACCGTCACCTCGGCGCCCCGGCGATACACCGCGGCTGACTCCAGCGGCACCGCGTAGTAGCCCTCGGGCACCATGCCCAGCGGATGCTTGGCCCACGGCACCACCGGCTTGTCGTGATGGCCGTCGAAGGGACCGTTGTAGATGCGCTTGGGCTCCAGAAAAATCACCGGATCGTCGTTCTCTATCGAGGCAATCAGCAGCCCCTTGGCATCGTAGGGATTGGACGGCATTACGGTGCGCAGGCCGCAGACATGGGTGAATAACGCTTCCGGGCTTTGGCTGTGCGTTTGGCCGCCGTAGATGCCGCCGCCGCAGGGCATGCGGATGGTGATCGGTGCGGTGAATTCACCGGCCGATCGGTAGCGTAGCCGCGCTGCCTCGGAAACGATCTGGTCGGAGGCGGGATAGAAGTAATCGGCAAACTGGATTTCGACCACCGGCCGCAGGCCGTAAGCGCCCATGCCGATGGCGGCACCGACGATGCCGCTTTCGGAAATCGGCGCATCGAAAACGCGCGACTCGCCGTACTTCTGTTGCAGACCCTCAGTGCAGCGGAACACGCCGCCGAAATAACCGACATCCTCGCCGAAGACGACTACGTTATTGTCGCGCTCCAGCATCACGTCCATCGCCGAACGCAAGGCCTGGATCATGGTCATCGGCACAGTCTTGTCGACGCTCATGATCAGACCACAAGTTGCTGACGCTGCCGGCGCAGGTGCTCGGGCATGTCCTTGTAGACATCCTCGAACATCGTCGCCGCGTTGTGGACGTGGCCGTCCGCCAGCGAGCCGTAACTTTCCGCCTCTTTTTGCGCCGCCGCCACCTCGGCTTCCAATTCCTTTTGCGTGTCCTCGTGCGCCTGCTCGGACCAGGCGCCGATGCCGATCAAATGCTGCTTGAGCCGCGCAATCGGGTCACCCAGCGGGAAATGCTCCCAGTCGTCGGCGGGACGATACTTGGTGGGATCGTCCGAGGTGGAATGGGCGCCGGCGCGGTAGGTCACCCACTCGATCAGCGTCGGCCCGAGGTTGCTGCGCGCACGCTCGGCCGCCCAGCGCGAGGCGGCGTAAACAGCGAGAAAGTCGTTGCCGTCGACGCGCAACGAAGCGATGCCGGCGCCGACGCCGCGTGCCGCGAATGTCGTACCCTCGCCGCCGGCGATGGCCTCGAAGGTCGAGATCGCCCACTGGTTGTTGACCACGTTGATGATCACCGGCGCCCGATAGACGTGGGCGAAAGTCAACGCGGTGGAAAAATCCGCTTCGGCCGTCGAGCCGTCGCCGATCCAGGCCGAGGCGATTTTCGTGTCGCCCTTGATCGCCGAGGCCATGCCCCATCCCACCGCCTGGATCACCTGCGTCGCCAGGTTGCCCGAAACGCTGAAGAAGCCTGCCCTTCTGACCGAGTACAGCACCGGTAGCTGGCGGCCCTTGAGGGGATCGCGTTCATTGGACAGCAACTGACAGATCAGATCGACCAGCGGCACGTCGCGCGCCATCAGCAGCCCCTGCTGGCGATAGGTCGGGAAACACATGTCGCCGCCGTCGAGTGCCAGCGCATGGGCGACGCTGACGGCTTCTTCGCCCAGACACTGCATGTAGAAGGACATCTTCTTCTGCCGCTGCGCGATCAGCATGCGGGCGTCGAAGATGCGCGTCTTCATCATGGCGCGCAGGCCGAAGCGCAAGCGGTCCGGCGGCAGTTGCGGCGCCCACGGCCCGACTGCGCGGCCGTCGTCGTCGAGTACCCGCACCAGGGCGAAGGCCAGGTCGCTGGTTTCGGCCGGCTGCGTATCCACCGGCGGTCGTCGAATCTCCCCGGCCGGCGACACGTGCAGGTAGGAAAAATCGGTATGCTGTCCCGGCCGCCCGGTGGGCTCCGGAACATGCAGTTGCAGCGGCGCGTTCTGGCTCATGATGATAAAAGTATGGCCGCGCCCGGTGCAGGGGTCAAATCTCCGTCGCCAGGAATCATCGCCGGCCAAAGTCAGCCGTGGCGACACGCCGACCGTTGTGGGCGTTGGTGCGCGTCAGCGCGCCCGGATCGGCCGTGCCGTAGTGACGAAGATCAGCGTGCGCGCCTCGCGGATGTCAGCGTGCAGCGCTTCGACCAGCAACGGATTCACGGGCATGTCGGCGGTCCAGGTAATCACGAAGTTGGCACCTGAGCCGCCGGCGACGTCGGTGCGCGGCACATAAAGTTCATGCGTGGCCAGCGGTGGAATCGTCTGCGGTGCCGCCAGGTATTCGCGCACCAGTTTGCCGTGGGTGTCGTTATAGCGGGCGGAGAGGACGGTTACCGGCTGACGCGGATCGATATTGCGCAGGCTGATGTGGGTGGATACCAGCGTCTGCTGCGGCTTGCCGGCCTTGTCCGGATCACCGTGATAAAGATGGGAATACACCGGCAGATAAAGCGTCTGGCCGGTGGAGCGGGGCGGCTCTTCCTGGGCGGTCGCCGGCAGGGCGAGACAGAGAGCAAGACAAACCGCAGGCGCAATGCAGGCGATACGTTTCATGGCGTTGTCTCCGATGATATTCGCCATTCTACTTCGTCCCGTTTTTGCCCCCATGGCACAGTTGGCGCAGTGAAGCGTAGCGCTCGGCTCTGACATCCCTCACCCGGGCCATGGCCCGCTCCACCGGCACACCGATCTGGGCGAGGATTTCGGCGGCGATCATCAGGCTGCCCTCCAGCACTTCGGGGATCACCTCCGTGGCACCGGCCTGCTTCAGCCGGGCAATGACCGTATCGTCGGGCGCCCGCACCACGACGGGAATGTCCGGTCGGTCGCGGCGCACCAGTCGCAGCGCGCGCTCTGCCGTGCACATCGGGGTAGGCGATCGCCACCGCCTTGGCGCGCGCCAGGCCGGCTGCCTTCGTCACTTCGCTGCGGTCTGCGCTGCCGAAGCCGAATACCAGCGAGCGCATGGTCTTGATTCGTTGCAGGCTGAATTCCAGGCCGATGGAAAACATCAGGAAGACGATACCGAACTCGGCGAAGCGTTCCACCTGCGCGTTCTCGGCCAGGACCTGTACCCCGTGAGGGCCGAGGGCAATACCGACGGCGAGGTAGGCCAGGATCGACGGTAGACCGAAATGTCGCGCCAGTGATACGGCGGCGACGGCAGTAGTCAGCAGGAGCAACAGGGCGAGCAGGTTCTGGTGCATGGTGGCGTCAGCCAGCTCCCCATGGCGTCAGAAAGCCTGGTCCCAACGTACCGACAGGCGGACCGCGGAGTTGATCAGGCCGACCATGCTGTAGGTCTGCACGAAGTTGCCCCAGAGTTCGCCGGTGCGCGTGTCGATATGCTCCGCCAGCAGGCCGTGATGGTTGCGGCTGGCCAGCAGCTTCTCGAACAGCGCGCGCGCCTCGTCGCGGCGGCCGATGGCCGCCAGCGCATTGACGAACCAGAAGGTGCAGACCAGAAAGGCATTTTCGGGCTCGCCGAAATCGTCCTTTTCCACGTAGCGGAAAATGTAGTCGCCGCGCCGCAGATCCTTTTCGACCGCAGCCACCGTGGCCGCAAAGCGGGGATCGTCGGCGGCGAGGAAGCCGACCTCGGCCAGCAGCAGCAGGCTGGCATCCATGGCATCGCCGCCGAAAGTGGAAACGAAGGCGCCGCGTTGGTCGCTCCACGCGCGCCTGGCGATGGTCGCGTGGATATCGGCCGCATGGGTGCCCCAGTAGGCGGCGCGCGGGGCCAGGCCCAGGTGGTTGGCGATGCGGGCGAGGCGGTCGCAGGCCGCCCAGCACATGACGGCGGAGAAGGTGTGCACCCGGGCACTGCCCCGCAGTTCCCAGAGGCCGGCATCGGGCTGGTCGTGGTTGCGGATGGCCAGCTCGCCCAGCGGTTCCAGCCGGTGGAACAGGGCCTCGTCGCCGCGGCGGGTCAGGCGCTGATCGAAGAAGATGCGCGTGGCGGCTAGGATGGCCGAGCCGTAGACATCGTGTTGCACCTGCCGGTAGGCCTGGTTGCCGATCCGTACCGGCCCCATGCCGCGGTAGCCGGGCAGCGCCGGCTCCACCCGTTCTTCGATGTCGGCCCGGCCGTCGATGCCATAGACCGGTTGGAGCGGCTGGCCGTCGGCGTCGGCGGCGACATTGACAATGTACGAGAGGTAGCGCTCCATGGTGCGCGTGGCACCGAGTCGGTTGAGGGCATTGACGACGAAGTAGCCGTCGCGCAGCCAGCAGTAGCGGTAGTCCCAGTTGCGACTGCTGTTGGCCGCCTCGGGCACCGAGGTGGTCATGGCGGCGATGATGGCGCCGGTGTCATCGTAGGCATTGAGCTTGAGGGTGATGGCGGCCCGGATGACCGCCTCCTGCCACTCGTAGGGGATGCCAAGGAAACGCACCCATTCCTGCCAGTACTGTGCCGTCTCCTCGAAGAAGCGGCGACCCACTTCCTCGGCGCCCTCGGGCACCGTCTCGTCGGACCCAAGCAGCAGGGTCACCGAGTCTTCCAGGAAGAAGGGCGTCTCCTGGAGGATGGCGGTGATGGAGGCGTTGGTGGTCAGGCGCAGGGTCAGGTCCGGCATCACGTAGCGGACATGATGACTGCCCCAAGTGACCGCAGGGGTGCCTGCGCCATGGCCGCAGGCCGGGCGCAGCCGCAAAGTCAGCCGTGGCGAGCCGCCGAGTTTCCTCAGACGTCGTACCAGCATCATCGGCCGGAACATGCGGCCGTACTGGCCGAAGCGGGGCGCGAAATCCGTTACCTCGACACTGCCGCCATGGCGGTCGTACAGACGCGTCACCAGGATGGCGGTGTTCTCCAGATAGTGCTGCTCTGCGCGCTCGAAGTCGGCCAGGTCGATGGAAAAAATACCCAGGTCGTCGTCCTGCCGCAGCAGCGAACAGAAGGTCGGGTCGCCGTCGAGGCGCGGGAAACAGCCCCAGACGATGCGGGCGTTGGCATCGACCAGCGCGCCGACGGTGCAGTTGCCGATCAAGGCGAGGTCGAGCGTGTTCATGAGTACGTTGGCAGCGTCAGGCCCAGCCATGAACGGACCGCAGCCACATCGGCCAGGCGGTAGCGAGCGCAGGTTGCCTCCTCGCCGACCTTGATGGAGAGCCCGCCGACACGGTTGATGTGGGCGAAACCATGCTCGTCGTTGAGGTCGTCGCCAATGAAGACCGGCAGGCGGCCCTTGAAGGGGGCTTCGGTCAGGTACTCTTCGATGGCGGTACCCTTGTCGAAATTGGCCGGCTTGGCTTCCGCCACGCACTTGCCCTTTTGCAGCACCAGGCTGCCGCCGGCTTCGGCGATGAGGCTGGTCATCAGGGCATTGACCTGTTCCTCAAGTTCGGGCACCTGCCGGTAATGCAGGGCCAGGGTCAGTCCCTTGTCTTCCAGCAGCAGGCCCGGGTTGTCCTCCATCAGGGGCTCCAGCGCGATGCGGATGCGGTCCTTGGCTTCCGGCGGGGTGGCGTGCAGCCACAGCCGGCCGGCGGCGTCGCGCCGCTCCAGGCCGTGCTGGCCGGCCCGGGGCAGTTGCAGATTACCCAGCCGTCGATCGAGGTCGGAAATGGCGCGGCCGCTGATCAGGGCAACGGCGCCGCCGCTGGCGCGATGCAGGCGGTCCAGCAAGCGCAACAGCGCCTGGTCTACATGGATAGCGTTGGGATTCTCGGCAATGTCCAGCAGGGTGCCGTCCACATCGAGGAAATAGGCCCACCCGGTGCTCGGCACTGGCGGCAGGTTTCCGTTTTCTTGTGGCAATTCCATGATGCGTTCCTATAGGGGTGGAGCATCCGCAACCCGCTGTTCGAGCAGACGGCCGCGGCGGCGCATGGTGGCCGCATCCAGCAGCATGCGGCCGGCCCAGCGATAGACGTTGAATTCTCCCACGATGCCGCGCATCAGGCGCATGCGGTCGCGCTGTTCGGCCGGCGGCATGGTGAGCGCCAGGTGCAGAGCCGCTGCACACTGGTCGGCATCGTAAGGATTGACGATCAGGGCCTCGGGTAGTTCCCGCGCCGCGCCGGTGAACTGGGACAGGATCAACACGCCGCGACCGTCGTCGCGGGAAGCGACGAACTCCTTGGCCACCAGATTCATGCCGTCGTGCAGGCTGCTGACGAAACAGAGTTCGGCGGCGCGGTAATACTCGTAGACCTGCTGCGGTTCGTGGTGCTCCACCTTGAGCAGGATCGGTGGCGGGATGTCGCGGCGGCCGCGGCCGAAGCGCTCGTTGATTTGGGTGGCCAGCGTCCGCACCTTGGCCTCGTGGTTCTGGTATTCGTCAATGCTCGAACGGCTGGGCGCGGCGATCTGCACGAAGCTGAAACGCCCCACCCACTCCGGATTGAGCTCCATCAGGCGCGCCACCGCGCGGAAGCGTTCCAGGATGCCCTTGGTGTAGTCCAGCCGATCGACGCCGACGCCGATCAGGTGATTCGCTGGCAGGTTGTTACGCCGACGGATCTCGGCGCGGCACTCCTCGACCGGCGTGGCCACCATCTCCGGTTCCGGCGGCCAGGCGATGGAAATCGGGTAGCGGCGCACCGCCGTCACCTTGCCGCCGAGGGTTACCGTGAAAGCTTCCCGGTCTACCCGCGCCTCCATGAGCCGGTCCACGGTGTCCACGAAGTTGTTGCAGTGGAATTGGGTGTGAAAGCCCAGGATGTTGCTGCCCAGAAGGCCGGCGACGATCTCCTGGCTCCACGGGCAGATGGCGAAGGATTCCGGATTGGGCCAGGGAATGTGCCAGAACGTGATTACCATCGCCTCGGGCAGTTTCTCGCGGATCAGGCGCGGCAGCAGCGCCAGGTGGTAATCCTGGACCAGGACGATGGGCGCCCGCGTCTTCGCCTCCACCGCCACCGCCTCGGCGAACTTGCGGTTCACGGCCTCGTAGCAGGCCCAGTCGGCCGAGCGGAAGGTGGGACGCACGTGGGCGATATGACAAAGGGGCCACAGGCCTTCGTTGGCGAAGCCGTAGTAGTAGCCAGCTTCTTCTTCTGCCGTCAGCCAGACGCGGCGCAACTGGTAGGCACTCTTGTCCGGCGGCACGGCTACCCGGTCGCGATTGTCCACCACCTCCCGGTCCGCCGAGCCGCTGCCGTGGGCGATCCAGGTGCCAGAGCAGGCCCGCATGATGGGTTCCAGGGCCGTGACCAGCCCCGAGGCCGGCCGCGTCACCTCGATGCGATCGGTCCGGCGCTCGTGGATGTAGGGCTCCCGGTTGGAAACGACGATCACGTCCTCGCCGGCCAGTTCCGAGTGCAGGATGGCGCGCAGGGTGTCGGGCGTCCAGGTGATCTGGCTCTCGTCCCGCGCCCGGTATTCCGATTCCAGTTCGCGGATCAGGCGCTGGAAGTCTCGGGCGAAGGGTTTGAATTCGGGGATGTTCGACCGCGGCACCGGTTCACGCAGGAGGCCTTCGCCACGCAGCAGGGAGCGCATGCCCGAAACCCAGCCCCGCCAGGACAGCTGGGCGATGATGACGGTGACGAGGGACACCACGGCCGCCAGGGCCATGAAGAAGTAGAAGACGTAAGTCTTGGTTTCCTCGCTGCGCCGCGCCACGAAACTCATGTCGTGGATCAGCACCAGCCAGCCGGCCGACGCTCCCTCCCGTTCCAGCGCCGTTACCGCCACATGCAGGGGGCCGCGGGGGCTGGCCAGCAGCGGATTGCCGGCATTTTCCCAGCGGCCCAGATTGTCGCAGCGGATCTCCGTCGGCAGGGAGCGGGTCGCCAGCGGCACGGCCTGGGGCGAGGCGCAATAACCAATGGCGTAGAGCCGCTCGTCCTGCGCGATGCGGGCGAAGTAGCTGGCCACCTTGGTCTTGGAGCCCGCCTCCAGCTGCTCCATCAGCGGGTCGTGGATGGCGTTGACGATCAGCGCGGCGCGGATGTCCATGTCGCGCACGAACCAGCGCAGGGTCAGCTTGTCGACCAGGGGTGCGACGCCCCAGGCAATGGCCGCCAGCACGATCATCAGGGGCAGAACGAAACGCAGGGAAAGTCTCATGACAGTCTCCCGTCCGCAGACAGCAACGCCGGTCCCGGGCGAGGCATCAGGCTGACTGTCTGGTGAATGATGCGCGTTTTGTTTGACATGGGGACGAAGACATATTATCAGCCTGATAGACTTCCCATTATTCGGAGACTGCCGTCATGTTTCGTTTGCTTGCGTTTCTTGTCTTTCTCGTTCTGGCTCCTGTTGCAGGCGCCACGGCGCCCATCGATGCCGAAGCCGAGGCGCGGGCCGCGGTTGCCGAGCTGGGGCGCTTGAACGGCCTGGCGCTGGCCTGCCAGCAGCCGGAGCTCAGTGCACGGGCCAAGCGCCTGATGATTGCCCATGTGCCCAAGCTGCGGGATTGGGGCGAGATTTACGAAACGGCCACCAATAGCGCCTTCCTGACGCCGACCACCGGGTGTCCGGACGCCGCCAACATGCGTGTGCAGATCGAACTGACGGCGGCCCAGCTGGCAAGATTGCTGCCCGCCAGTCCCCAGCCGGCCGAGGTGCTGGCGCCGGATGCCGGCATCACGCCCCGCTATCTGCTCAAGGGCCCCGACGGCCAGGCCGTGATGGATAGCGACTTCGCGGGCCGCTTTCAACTGATCGCCTTCGGCTATACCTTTTGTCCCGACATTTGCCCGACGACCCTAGTCGAGATGGCCCATGTCATGAAGCTCCTTGGCGACGACGCCAAGCGCATCCAGCCGATCTTCATTTCAGTCGACCCGGAACGGGACACACCGGTGCAATTGAAGGCCTATACCGGGTTTTTCGACCCGCGCATTATCGGCCTGACGGGTTCGCCGGAAGTCGTGCGCCGCATCGCCGATTTCTTCAAGGTCCGCTACGAGCGGGTGCTGGCGCCGGGCGCCAGCCATTACAGCATCGACCACTCGGCAGGCATGTACCTGCTCGGCCCCGCCGGGGAGTTCATCGTCAAGTTCGCCTACGCGACACCGGTAGAGGACATGACGGCCCGCATCCGCGAGGCGATGGCGCAGGCGCCCGCGCCGAGGACGCCGACAGGCGGGCCATGATCGAAGGGAGCAACACCCAGGAGATTCTTCGTCGCGCGCGGCTGTCGATCTCCATAGCTTTCGTTGCCTTTGCGTCGATCATGACGGTCGGCACGGTGGGCTACAAGCATCTGGGCGGCGCCGATACCGGCTGGCTTGATGCGCTCTACCAGACCTTCCTGATGGTCGCCACGATCGGCTATGGCGCCGGCGTGGAGATCTGGCGGCGGCCGGAGGCCGAAATCTTCACCATGGCGATCGCCTTTTCCGGCATTGCCGTGATGACCTACTTTTTTTCAAGCGTGACGGCCATCGTTCTGGCCAGTGATTTCGACAAGTCGTTGCGGAGGCGGCGCATGGACAAGGTGATGAAGAAGACTCGCGGGCACTACATCCTCTGCGGCTTTGGGCGGGTTGGCCGCAACGTCGCCCAGGAACTCGAGGCCACCAAGCGCCATTACATCGCCATCGACGAGAAGATCGAACTGCTGGAGTCGTATGCCGAGAAGAAGCCCGGCTTGCTCTTCATTCATGGCGATGCTGTAGACGACGATATCCTTGAGGAAGCCAACGTTCGCGAAGCCAAGGGTGTCTTTGCCATCACCGGCGACGATAGCCGCAACCTGATGATTGCCATCACGGTCAAGCAGCTTTCGCCGGCCGTGCGCGTCGTCACGCGCTGCAACGAGATTCGCAATGTCGAGAAAATGAAGAAGGCCGGCGCCGATGCCATCGTCTCGCCCAACTTCACCGGCGGCATGCGCATCGCTTCGGCGATGATCCGGCCCCACGTGGTTTCCTTCCTCGACGAAATGCTGCGTTCCGAGCACAAGCTGCGGGTCGAGGAAGTCGTCGTGCCTCCCAATTTCACCGCTCGACCGCTCGCGTCGTTCAACCTCAAGAGCGCCGGCTACGTGCTGCTGGCGGTGCGCACCCGCGGCGACTGGGTGTTCAATCCACCCGAGGATTTCGTCCTGCAGCCGGGCCATACCCTCATCGCCATGGCGTCGCCCCACGGCCGTTTCGAGATGGAGTCGGCGCTCTACCTGATGGACGGCAACTGACCATGGAATCGTCCGCCGCCATCGAGTTGGCCAAGCATGTACTCTCCACTTTCGCCGTCATTCTCGCTTTTGGCTCCGCCTTCGGCCTGCTGGCCCAAAAATTCAAGGTGCCCGATGTGGCGGTTTTCCTCCTGCTTGGTATGGCGCTCGGCCCGGAGATCGCCGGACTGGTCAAAATCAAGGCCGACTCGGCGCTCAACCAGATCATTCTCATCTTCGGCGCCAGTTACATCCTCTTCGACGGTGGTGCGTCGCTGCGCCTGAAGGTGCTGAAGGAAGTCTGGATCACCATCGTCATCCTGGCGACAGTTGGCGTGCTGATCACGGCCGGCATCACGGCGGTGGCGGCCTACTATGTCTTTTCGGTGCCCTTCATCGTCGCGCTGCTCATGGCCATGGCGATCGCCTCGACCGACCCGGCGACGCTGGTACCGGTCTTCCGCCAGGTGAAGATCAAGGACCGCGTGGCGCAGACCGTGATGTCGGAATCGGCCTTCAACGACGCCACCGGCGCGATCGCCACCTTCGCGGTACTCGGCATTGCGATGGGCCATGGCGGCGAGTTTTCCATCGGCGCTGCGCTGTGGGATCTGCTCAAGCAGGCCGGCATAGGTTTCCTGGCCGGCGGCATCCTCGGCTACCTGGCCGCGCTGCTGATTGCGCACGAGAAGTTGGGGTTCTTCAAGGAGAACACGCCGGTGGTGACGCTGATGGCGGTCATCGGCGCCTATCTCGGCGCCGACGGCTTCCAGGCCAGCGGCTTCATGGCCGTTTTCGTCTTCGGCATCATGCTCGGCAACAAGGACGCCTTCGGTTTCAAGATGGAACACGGCGACCAGGAAAAGATGGAAGATTTCGTCGCCACCACCGCCTTCATCATGCGCATGTTCATCTTCATCCTGCTCGGCTCCCAAGTCGATTTCAGCCTCATGAACAAGTATCTGGTTGGCGGTGTGATCGTGGTCACCGTCTTCATGCTGGCGGCGCGGCCGGTGACCGTGTTCCTCTGTGCCCTGCCGGATCGCCGCGCCCAATGGAGCTTCAAGGAGATGCTGTTCATGTGCTGGACGCGCGAGACCGGCGTCATCCCCGGCGCGCTTGCCGGCCTGCTGCTGGGCATGGGTGCGCCCGAGGCCAAGCTGATAGCTTCGGTCACTTTCCTTGCCATCCTCATGACCATCCTGATCCAGGCCACCACCACCAAGTGGCTGGCGGGCAAGCTGGGGCTACTGGTCGAATAGGATTCCGGTGGGCAAAGCCCTGTAGCATTGGCGGACATGAAATCCTGGCATAGCCACTTTGTCGGCAGCTTCGTCTTTACCGGCCTGGCTGTCATGACCGGCTGGTATCTCGGCGGCTGGTCGGCCGCCGTCACCGTCCTGTTCCTCAGCCTGCTGGAGACTTCGCTATCCTTCGACAATGCCGTGGTCAATGCCGGCATCCTTGCCGGCTGGGATGAAAAGTGGCGCCGCCGCTTCCTCACCTGGGGCATGTTGGTCGCCGTCTTCGGCATGCGGCTGGTGTTCCCGGTCGTAATCGTTGCCTTTGCCGCCGGTATTGGCCCGGTCAGGGCAGTCGATCTCGCCATCAACGAACCGGTCGAATATGGCCGCGTGCTCGGCGCTGCCCATCACCAGATCGCGGCATTCGGCGGCGCCTTCCTGATGATGGTGTTCCTGCGCTTCTTCGTTGCCCGCCACAAGACCGAGCACTGGTTGGAAGTGCTTGAGCGGCCGCTGTCGCGCCTAGGCAAGCTGGAATCCATCGAGGCTGCGCTGACGCTGCTCGTAGTCATGGCGGCGTCATGGGTGATCACCGATCCGGTCCGGCACGGCGAGTTCGTTATCGCCGGTATCTGGGGTGTAGTGGTGTTCATCGTCGTCAAGGGTTTCGCGGCGCTGCTTGGTGGCGACGAGGGCGAAGCAGCCAGCCATATGGTGCGTCAGGGCATGGCCGGTTTCCTGTATCTTGAGGTCCTCGACGCCAGCTTCTCGTTCGACGGCGTGGTCGGCGCTTTCGCCCTGACCTACGATCTGATCATCATCGCCCTCGGTCTCGGCGCCGGCGCCATGTTCGTGCGCAGTTTCACGCTGCTGCTGGTCGAGAGCGGCACGCTCGATACTTACCGCTATCTGGAACACGGCGCCTTCTGGGCAGTCGGAACCCTGGCGGCTATCATGCTGGGCGGGGTTGAGTTTCACATTCCAGAGGCCATAACGGGTCTCTTGGGCGCGGCGCTCATCGTCTGGGCGCTGGGCAGTTCGATCCGTGCCAATCGCAGTTGATGTATCAACATAGGAGAAACCCACGATGAAACGTGTCTTCCTGCTCATTGCCACCAACTTCGCCGTCATGATCGTGCTGTCGATCGTCGCCAGCCTGCTTGGCGTGAACCAGTATCTGGCGGCCAATGGCCTCAACTTGGGGCAATTGCTCGGCTTCGCCGCCGTCATGGGCTTTGGCGGCGCGTTCATCTCGCTGCTAATGTCGAAGACCATGGCCAAGTGGTCCACCGGCGCGCAAGTCGTCACCACGCCGAGCAACACAACCGAATACTGGCTCGTTGACACCGTCGGCCGGCTGGCCAAGAGCGCCGGGCTGGCCATGCCCGAAGTGGCCATCTACGAAGGCGAAGCCAACGCCTTCGCCACCGGTGCCACCAAGAACAATTCGCTGGTCGCCATTTCGACCGGCCTCCTGCAGGCCATGACCAAGGAAGAGGCCGAAGCCGTGCTGGCGCACGAGATCAGCCACATCGCCAACGGCGACATGGTGACGCTGACGCTGATCCAGGGCGTGGTCAACACCTTCGTGTTCTTCCTCGCGCGCGTGATCGGCTTCATGGTCGACAGCTTCCTGCGCCGTGGCGACGACCGTTCCGGCCCCGGCATCGGCTACAGCGTGGCCGTGATGGTCAGTCAAATCGCGCTCGGCGTACTGGCCAGCATCATCGTCGCCTGGTTTTCGCGCCAGCGCGAATACCGCGCCGACGCCGGCTCGGCCAAGCTCGAAGGCGGCCCGCGCAACATGATCGCCGCCCTGCAACGACTCGGCGGCCTCTCGCCGGAACCGCTCCCCTCTGGCCTCGCCACCGCCGGCATCGCCGGCAGCATGAGCAGCCTGTTCGCCAGCCACCCGAGCATCGAGGAGCGCATCGCCGCGCTGAAGGGGCAGTGATGACACGCACATCGGTCAAGAAAGTTGTTTTCGGATTTGCTGTCGCGGCCGTCCTGGCGGCGATCGTGACCGTGGGCATAGGCATCTGGGCGATCGGTGCGCTCGGCGGAGCGCATGTGGCGACTGCCAGCCTGTTCGCCACTGCAATCTTCTTTTTATGCTGTGGCATCGTCCTTTACTTCATGAGCGTGCCGCCGCGCCCCATTTCGCCAGCCGAGTAGGCGGCCGACCAGGGCAGCAACCGAAAGTCAGCCGTCGTGGCACGCTGCTGGAAGGCGGTAGCTGATTAACGGTTGCCGTTTAACGTAAAGCGTTATATCATTCCGCCATGATCCGGTCGTTCAAGTGCAAGGACACCGAAGCGCTGTTCGCCGGAGCGCGTTGCCATCGTCGCTGGCTTTCCTTCCGCGCGGTGGCTGAGCGCAAGCTGCAAATGGTGCATCGGGCCTTGCGGCTGGACGATCTGCGCATTCCACCGCAAAACCGGCTGGAGGCGCTGAAAGGCGACCGCAAGGGCCAGTGGAGCATCCGCATCAACGACCAGTGGCGGATTTGCTTCGTCTGGGACGAGGGTCAGGTGTTCAACGTGGAGATCGTGGATTATCACTAAGGAGGCAACATGAGCGAGATTCGCAACGGCATGCGGCCGATTCATCCCGGCGAGATTCTGCGCGAGGAATTCCTCGTGCCGCTGAACCTGTCGGCCAACGCGCTGGCGATTGCGGTCGGCGTGCCGGCGCCCCGCATCAACGATGTCGTTCGTGAGCGGCGCGGCATCACCGCCGACACCGCACTGCGCCTTTCCCGCTACTTCGGCACCAGCGCGGAATTCTGGATGGGTTTGCAGGCGGATTATGATTTGCGCCAGGCCGAGAGCGTCGCCAGCGAGACACTGGCAAGGATTCAACGCATGGAGCGGCAGCCCGCGTAACCGGCGGCATGGAATTCACTCCCGAACACAAACGCCGCCGGCTGCTGATGCTGGTGGTGGTCGTCGCGGCCTACGTGCTGTCGTTTTTCCAGCGCTTCGCGCCGGCGGGCATCGCGCAGGATCTGGCCGCCGCTTTCCAGACGTCCGCCGCGTCGCTGGGCGTGCTTGCCGCGACTTACTTCTACGTCTATACGGTCATGCAGGTGCCGACCGGCATCCTGGTCGATACGCTCGGGCCGCGCCGCATCCTGTTCCTTGGCGGCCTGGTCGCTGGCGGTGGCAGCCTGCTGTTCGGCATGGCCGACAGCCTGAATGGTGCGCTGGTCGGCCGCACGCTGGTCGGGCTGGGCGTGTCGGTGGTGTTCATCGCCATGCTGAAGATCATCGCGGTGTGGTTCGAGGAGCGGCGCTTCGCCACCGTCGTCGGACTGTCGATGCTGGTCGGCAACCTCGGCTCGGTGCTGGCCGGCGCGCCGCTGTCGTGGCTGGCGCAGACAGCGGGCTGGCGCGGTGTGTTCGTCGGCGTCGGCGCCGTCTCGATGGCGCTGGGGGCATTGTGCTGGCTGCTGGTGCGCGACCGGGTTACGGCGGGCGAAGGCGCCCATCCTCATGCGGTCGATCGCACGGTGGTGCTGAGCGGCCTGCTGAGTGTGCTGAAAAACCGCGCCACATGGCCGGCTGCCGCGGTGAATTTCGGTCTGGCCGGCAGCTTTTTCGCCTTCGCCGGGCTGTGGGCGACGCCCTACCTCATGCAGGTGCATGGCATGACCCGCGCGGTGGCATCCACGCACCTGTCGCTCTACTTTGCCGGCTTCGCGCTCGGCTGCCTGTTCATCGGCGGCTTGTCCGACCGCCTGGGCCGGCGCAAGCTCGTGGTGCTGGTCTCCGCCCACATCTATGGGACGATCTGGCTGGTATGGCTGACCGGCATGGTGTTACCGTTGTTGGTGACTTATGTGCTGTTCGCGCTCATGGGCGCGGCGACGGCGAGTTTCACGCTGACCTGGGCCTGCGCCAAGGAGGTGAATCCGCCGCAACTGTCGGGGATGTCCACCTCGGTGACCAACATGGGCGGCTTCCTGGGCGGCGCGCTGCTGCAACCCCTGGTGGGCTGGATGATGGATTTGTCCTGGAGTGGCGCGATGGCGAACGGTGTCCGTATCTATGCGCCCGGGGACTTCCGTGTCGGCCTGCTGCTGCTGGCGGGGGTGGCGTGGTTCGGCGCGCTGTCGGCCTGGCGCATCCGGGAAACGCATTGCCGGAACATCCACAAGGAACTGGTGATGAGGGAGATCGCATCGTGAAAGGCATCATCCTTTTCGGTCATGGTTCGCGCACGTCGGAATACATCACGCCCTTCGAGCGCATCCGCGACGCCATGGCCGCCCAGCAGCCGGATGCGGTGGTGGAGCTCGGTTTCCTCGAGCTGTCCAGGCCGGGCTTCGACGAATCCATCGAGTGTCTGGCGAAGCGGGGCGTGACGGAGATTTCGGTGGTGCCGATCTTCATCGGTCCCGGCCGGCATGTGCTGAAGGACCTGCCGCAACTGGCGGCAAACGCAATGGACCGCTTCCCCGGCCTGGAAATTTCACTGGCCGCACCGGTCGGCGAAGCACAGGAAGTCATTGACGCCATGGCGAAATTCGCATTGAGTACATAAGTTTCTTCAATTTCAGGGCTTGAATTTTCTGTATATCAGCATATACTAATATGCAATGAAGACGACAATCCATATCCCATCCGCGGCGGCCCTGAGAATCACCATCGGGGCCGTCGGCGTTATTGCGGCGGCAATCTTGCCGGCCGCCTTTGCTCAAACCGTCACGTTGGAAACCCGCGACGTCGATCTCACCTATCCGGCCGAAGCCGTCGTGGAAGCCGTTCGCCAGGCGACCGTTGCCGCCCAGGTGCAGGGGCGCGTGGTCGAAGTGCGCGCCGATGCCGGCCAACGGGTGAAGAAGGGCGAGCTGCTTATGCGCATCGACGCCCGCGAGGCGGCCGAAGGCGCGGCCGGTGCCGAGGCGCAACTGATCCAGGCCAAGGCCAACTACGAGCGGACGAAGAATCTCTTTGCCCAGAAGTTCGTCAGCGGTGCCGCGCTGGATAAGGCCGAGGCCGACTACAAGGCGGCCCAGGCGACCGCCGGCGCCAGTGGCGCGACTGTTTCCCACTCGACGGTGACTGCGCCCATCGCCGGCATCGTCGCCCAGCGGCAGACCGAACTGGGCGAGATGGCCTCGCCCGGCAAACCGCTGATCACGATCTACGACCCGAAGGGGTTGCGGGTGATCGCCAGCATTCCTCAGTACAAGCTGGCCGAGGTAAAGAAGGGCGCCAGGGCCAAGCTGGAGTTTCCGGAGAGCGGACGCTGGATCGACGCAGCACGCGTCGAAGTACTGCCGACCGCCGACGCCCGCAGCCATACCGTCACCGCCCGTCTCTATCTGCCAGACGGTGTCGAGGGCGTGATTCCCGGCATGGCCGCGCGAGCCCACTTTGTCATCGGGGCCGGCAGGAAACTGACGGTGCCGCCGAAAGCGGTGATCCGCCGCGGCGAAGTGACGGGCGTCTATGTGGTCGATACGCAGAACGTCCCGCGCCTGCGCCAGGTCCGCCTGGGCGAGATGCTTGGCAATGGCGAACTCGAAGTGCTGGCTGGCCTTGCCGCCGGCGACAAGGTGAGTCTGGAGCCGATCCAGGCCGGCATTCAGCTCAAGCAGGCCAAGTAGGTCATGGGTATCTCGGGACGTATCGCGGAGTACTTTCTCCGCAACTCGCTGACGCCGCTGATCGCCCTGATCGCGCTGCTGCTGGGCATCTTCGCCACGCTGATCACGCCGCGCGAGGAAGAGCCGCAGATCAACGTCACCATGGCCAACGTCTTCGTGCCCTTCCCAGGCGCCTCGGCCAGGGATGTCGAATCGCTGGTGGCACGGCCGGCCGAGCAGGTACTGGCGCGCATCGCCGGTATCGAGCACGTCTATTCGGTCTCGCGGCCGGGCATGGCGGTGATCACCGTGCAGTACAAGGTCGGCGAAGAGCCGGTGCAAGCGCTGGTGCGGCTCTACGACACCATCAATTCCCACAAGGACTGGCTGTCGCCCAACCTCGGCGTGCTCGATCCCATCGTCAAGCCCAAGGGCATCGACGACGTGCCCATCGTTACCCTGACCTTCTGGAGCTCCGATCCGGACAAGTCGGCGTTCGAGATGCAGCAGGTCGCGCGCGCCGCCGAGATCGATCTCAAGCGCATCGCCGGCACGCGGGACGTGGAGACCATTGGCGGTCCTGGTCACGTCATCCGCGTTGCCATGGATGCCGACCGCATGAATGCCTACGGCGTCACCGCCCAGGATCTGAAAGCGGCACTACAGGTTTCCAACGCCTCCCAGCCGGCCGGCAGCCTGGTGGCCGGCAACCATGAACTCCTGGTGCAAACGGGAACGTACATCGAGACGGCGGCCGATGTGAAGAAACTGGTGGTCGGCGTGTTCGACAAGAAGCCGGTGTTCATGAACGACGTGGCGCGGATCATCGATGGTGCTGACCAGCCTAGCCGTTATGTCTGGCACGGCACGAAGGACGGCGAGGTTCCGGCGGTGACGCTGTCGGTATCGAAGAAACCGGGAGTCAATGCCGCCGACGTCGCCGAATCCGTCATCCGGCGCGCGGAAAGCCTGAAGGGAACGGTGATTCCCGACGGTGTCGAATTCACGGTGACGCGCAACTATGGCGAGACCGCAACCGAGAAGGCGCAGAAGCTGATCGGCAAGCTCGTCTTCGCTACCGCCTTCGTGGTGCTGCTGGTGCTGTTCGCTCTCGGCAAGCGGGAAGCGGTAATCGTCGGCGCTGCGGTAACACTGACTTTGGCGGCGACGCTATTCGCCTCCTGGGCCTGGGGCTTCACGCTCAACCGGGTATCGCTGTTCGCGCTGATCTTCTCCATCGGCATCCTGGTCGACGATGCCATTGTGGTGGTGGAGAACATCCATCGCTGGCACTCACTGCATCCGGAAATGTCGTTGGGTGAAATCATTCCCGGCGCAGTGAACGAGGTTGGTGGGCCGACCATCCTGGCGACATTCACCGTTATCGCCGCGTTGCTGCCCATGGCCTTCGTCAGCGGCTTGATGGGCCCGTACATGAGCCCGATCCCGATCAACGCGTCGATGGGCATGTTCATTTCGCTGGCCATCGCCTTCATCGTCACGCCCTGGCTGGCGCTGAAGCTGATGAAGCCGTCACACGATGCGCACGGCGAAGACAAGACCACCGTCCGGCTGATGGGCCTGTTCCGCCGCGTCATGCCGCGCTTCCTCGATGCGCGGACGGGCAAGTCGGCGCGACGCAAGCTGTGGCTGGTCATCGTCGTCGCCATCCTGGCCTCGGTATCGCTTGGCGTCGTCAAATGGGTGGTGTTGAAAATGCTGCCGTTCGACAACAAGAGCGAGTTCCAGGTAGTGCTGGACATGCCCGTCGGCACGCCGCTGGAAGAAACGGCGCGCGTGCTGCGCGAGATCTCGGCCGAGATTGCCAAGGTTCCGGAGGTCGAGGACTATCAGGCCTATGCCGGCACCGCCGCACCGATCAATTTCAACGGCCTGGTGCGACAGTACTACCTGCGCACCAATCCCGAGATGGGCGACGTCCAGGTGAACTTGGTCGACAAGCACCATCGTGACCGCAAGAGCCACGAGGTGGCTGTCAGCGTGCGC
>DASRXN010000173.1:0-13207 GCA_035654135.1 Rhodocyclaceae bacterium
TTCATGGCCGATCGCGTAAAATCAGTGCATTGCACCAACCCCGGCATTCGCCATGAAAAGTTCAGAAATTCGCCAGGCCTTCCTCGATTTCTTTGCCTCGAAAGGCCACCAGATCGTCGCCTCCAGCTCGCTCGTGCCGCACGAGGACCCGACGCTGCTGTTCACCAATGCTGGCATGAACCAGTTCAAGGACGTCTTCCTCGGCTTCGACAAGCGGCCCTACAGTCGCGCCACCACCTCGCAGAAATGCGTGCGCGCCGGCGGCAAGCACAACGACCTCGAGAACGTCGGCTATACCGCGCGCCACCACACCTTCTTCGAGATGCTGGGCAACTTCAGCTTCGGCGACTACTTCAAGCAGGACGCGATCACCTACGCCTGGGAACTGCTCACCGGCGTCTTCAAGCTGCCCAAGGACAAGCTCTGGGTGACGGTCTATGCCGAGGACGACGAGGCCTACGACATCTGGACGAAGCAGGTCGGCGTGCCGGCCGAACGCTGCATCCGCATCGGCGACAACAAGGGCGCGCGCTACGCTTCCGACAACTTCTGGATGATGGGCGACACCGGCCCCTGCGGCCCCTGCACCGAGATCTTCTACGACCACGGCCCGGAGATCCCGGGCGGCCCGCCCGGTTCGCCCGACGAGGACGGGGACCGATACATCGAGATCTGGAACAACGTGTTCATGCAGTTCAACCGCGACGAGGCGGGTGTGATGCACAAGCTGCCCAAGCCCTCGGTCGATACCGGCATGGGCCTCGAACGCATCGCGGCGGTGCTGCAGCACGTGCATAGCAATTACGAGATCGACCTGTTCCAGCGCCTGATCGCCGCCGCTGCGCGCGAAACCAGCGATGCCGACCTGGACTCGCCCTCGCTCAAGGTGCTGGCCGACCACATCCGCGCCTGTTCCTTCCTGCTTGCCGATGGCGTCATTCCCGGCAACGAGGGGCGAGGCTACGTCCTGCGCCGGATCATCCGCCGCGCCATCCGCCACGGCTGGAAGCTCGGCGCCCGCGCCGCCTTCTTCCACAAGATGGTGCCCGACCTGGTCGGCGAAATGGGCGCCGCCTATCCCGAGCTTGCGGCCAATGAAAAGCGCGTCATGGACGTGCTGAAGCAGGAGGAGGACCGCTTCTTCGCCACCATCGAGCACGGCATGGCCATCCTCGAAGGCGAGTTGGCGGCGATGAGCAAGGCCGGCGCAAAGACCTTCAACGGCGAGACGGCCTTCAAGCTGCACGATACCTTCGGCTTCCCGCTCGACCTCACCGCCGACATCTGCCGCGAGCGCAGCGTGACGGTGGACGCCGCCGCCTTCGATGCCGCCATGGCGCGACAGAAGGAGCAGGCGCGCGCCGCCGGCAAGTTCAAGATGGCGACCGCGCTCGAATACGAGGGCCCGGCCAGCGCCTTCCACGGCTACGAGAAGCTGGAGACGCCCGCCAAGATCCTCGCGCTCTACAAGGACGGCACGCCGGTCGATGAGTTGAACGAGGGCGAGCTCGGCGTCGTCGTGCTCGACGACACGCCATTCTATGCCGAGTCGGGCGGCCAGGTCGGCGACCGCGGCGAGATCAAGGGCACGGGCCTGTTTGCGGTCGAGGACACGCTGAAGATACAGGCTGCCGTGTTCGGCCACCACGGCATCGTCAGCACCGGCAGGCTGGCGGTCGGCCAGAATGTCACCGCCCGTGTCGACACCGCCGCCCGCGCCGCCACCGCGCGCAACCACTCGGTCACCCACCTGATGCACAAGGCGCTGCGCGAAGTGCTCGGGAGCCACGTGCAGCAGAAGGGTTCGCAGGTCGATCCCGACAAGACCCGCTTCGACTTCGCCCACACGGCGCCGATGAGCGCCGAGGAAATCCGCGAGGTCGAGGAGATCGTGAACGACGAAATCCTCGCCAACGCAGCCACCGACACGCGCCTGATGGCGATTGCCGACGCGCAGAAGTCGGGTGCCATGATGCTGTTCGGCGAGAAGTACGGCGACGAAGTACGCGTGGTCGGCATCGGCTCCTCGAAGGAGCTCTGCGGCGGCACCCACGTCGTCCGCACCGGCGACATCGGCCTGTTCAAGATCGTCTTTGAGGCCGGCGTCGCGGCCGGCGTGCGCCGCGTCGAGGCGATCACCGGCAACAATGCGCTGCGCTACGTGCAGGAACAGGAGCGCCGTGTGCAGGGTGTCTCGGCGCTGCTCAAGACGCAACCGGACGAAATCGCCGAGCGTGTGACCGGAATGCTCGACAATGTCCGGGCGCTGGAAAAGGAACTGGCGCGCCTGAAGGCCAAGCTGGCTTCGGGGCAAGGTGACGATCTCGTCGCGCAGGCCATCGAGGTCAAGGGCGCCAGGGTGCTGGCGGCAACCATGGAGGGCGCCGAGGTGTCGGCATTGCGCGACACTATGGACAAACTCAAGGACAAGCTACAGTCGGCCGTGATCGTGCTGGCCAGCGTCGCCGATGGCAAGGTCAGCCTGATTGCCGGCGTGACGCCATCACTGACTTCCAGGGTCAAGGCCGGCGAACTGGTGAACATGGTCGCCCAACAGGTGGGCGGCAAGGGTGGCGGCCGGCCGGACATGGCGCAGGCCGGCGGCACCGATGCCGGGAAACTGCCGGCGGCTTTGGCGTCTGTGAAAGCATGGGTAGAAAACAAACTGTAAGTCCGCTGTTGTCAATGCTCGCCTTGGCTGCTTGCTTGTCGTCGGGCTGTGCTGCCGTGTCGGTGGCGAGTGCCGCTGTCTCGGTGGCGGCGGGCGCGGTGGAACTAGCGGCGGATGCCGCCGTCGGTACCGCAAAAATCGTCGGCAAGGGCGTGGGCAAGGCGGCCGATGCGGTGCTCGACGATGCGGAGCCGAAGAAGTCTGTTGCGGTTCAGTAACCGGTAGCGGGACAGCTTGACGGCAGGTTCGCGCCTGATCGCCGGGAGTTGCTAGGCGTTCTCCGTGCCTATACTGGCGGCCCAACCGAGCGCCTGGGTCAGACAGGTGTTGACGATGGTGTGATCCAAGCCGGCCAACTGTTCGGTCAGGCCATGGCAGAGGGCGCCGTCGTGCGTCTCGAGTGCCTCGGTGAGCTTCAGCAGGGCGCCGAGCTCGCCTTCCCGCGCGATGAGCGCCTGCTGTACTTCGGCGGTGATATTGATGCCCCTGAGCATTTCGTCCATGGCGATGTTCATCAGAGCCGGCATCAACGACATGATGCCGGTCATGAAAGCGCGCTCCTCGAACTCGCGCTTGCCCGGATGGAGTCTGGTCGCCAGTAGTTCCATCATGCGGCCGCGCGTGGCGGCAAGAATGAGCAGGGGATTGGCGAGACTGCCGCCGCCGGGGTTGGTGTAGAGCAGCAACTGCAGCCAGCGCTGCAACTGGCGGCGGCCGAGGACGGCGATGGCATGGCGCAGCGAGGTGACCTTGGTCGGTACGCCGGTAGCGACCGAATTGGTCAGCCGCATCAGGTTCATCGTCATGCCGGGCTCATGCTTGAACACGCGTTCAAGGTCGCTGCTTTCGGCGTCCCCCAGTACCAGACCGAGCAGTTGCAGCAGGGCCAGCTGTGAGTGGCCGAGCTTCTTGCCGGCGATGATGGCCGGCTTGGCGAAGTAGTAGCCCTGGAAGTACGAGTAGCCGAGGGCATGGCAATGCTGCGCCTGTTCGCGGCTGTCGACTTTTTCGGCCAGCAGTCGCACCGGCCAGCGCTTCAGGGCCTGGGTGGTTTGTCCCAGGGCAGCCTGATCGAGGGGCATCAGATCGACCTTGACGATCTCGATGACGTCCAGCAAGGGCTTGAACTTGTCCTCGTAATTGACGAAGTCGTCCAGTGCCAGCGTGAAGCCGCGCGCCTTCAGTTCCCGGCAGCGTTCGACGAGAGTGGGGGTGATCTCCACCGTCTCGAGAACTTCGAGGACGATCTTGTCCGTCGGCAGGATTTCGAGGCTGTCCGACAGCAACAGGGCTTCATCGCAATTCAGGAAGCCCTTGTACGGCCCCAGGGCCTGGTCGATACCGAGGTCGCCGAAGGCGTGGCTGATGACGCTGGCCGTGGCGACCAGATCGTCCTGGATGTTGGCCTCGTTCCTGTGGCCGCTGCGGAAGAGCAGTTCGTACGCGTAGAGTTGCTGATTGCGGTCGAGGATCGGCTGCCGGCCGATGAAGACCTCCTCAGTGGCCGGCATGGGCGAAGCTGACCTCCAGCCCTGGCCAGACTGCCGCCAGGGCCGCCTTGAACTCGGCCTGGATGCGCTCCAGCGCTGCCTGGTTGTCGGCCTCGAAGCGCAGCACGACGACGGGCGTGGTGTTGGAGGCGCGGGCGAGGCCGAAGCCGTCCTTGTATTCGGCACGCACGCCATCGAGGGTGATCAATTCGCGGGCACCGGGGAACTTGCCATCCTTCTGCAGTTTGGCGATGAGGGCGTGCGGCTCGCCTTCCTTCATCTTGAGGTTGAGTTCGGGTGTCGAAATGGCGTTCGGCAGGTGCTTGAGCGGCCAGTTGGCGTCCTGCCATCGGCTGATGATTTCCAGCAGCCGGGCGCCGGCATAGAGGCCGTCGTCGAAGCCGTACCAGCGCTCCTTGAAGAACACGTGACCGCTCATCTCGCCGGCCAGCGGCGCGCCGGTTTCCTTCAGTTTGGCCTTGATGAAGGCGTGGCCGGTGTTCCACATCAGCGGCTTGCCGCCCTGGTACTTGACCGACTCCGCCACCCAGCGCGAGCACTTGACGTCGAATATGATCTGGGCGCCAGGCTTGCGCGTCAGTACATCGGCGGCGAACAGCATCAGCTGCCGGTCGGGATAGATGATCTCGCCATCCTTGGTGACGACGCCGAGGCGGTCGCCGTCGCCGTCGAACGCCAGGCCCAGCTCCGCATCGGTCTCCTTGAGCACGCGGATCACGTCCTTCAGGTTCTCGGGCTTCGAGGGATCGGGATGGTGGTTGGGGAAATTGCCATCCACTTCGCAGAACAGCTCGATCACCTCGCAGCCCATGCGCCGGAACAGTTCGGGCGCGAAGCCGCCGGCGACGCCGTTGCCGCAATCGACGACGATCTTCATCGGTCGCGCCAGCTTCACGTCGCTGACGATGCGTTTGAGATAAGCCTCGCGCACATTGGCATGGTGCAGCTTGCCGTGGCCCTCGGCAAGGCGGCCCTCGTCGATGCGTTTCTTGAGGTCCTGGATCAGCGGGCCGAACAGCGTCTGGCCGCCGAGCACCATCTTCAGGCCGTTGTAGTCGGGCGGGTTGTGGCTGCCGGTGACGGAAACACAGCTCTCGGTACCGAGCTCGAAGGCGGCGAAGTAGGTCACCGGCGTCGGCACGCAACCGATATCGACGACGTTAACGCCGGCCTTGTTGATGCCCTCGGCCAGCGCGCCCGCCAGTTCGGGGCCGGAAAGCCGGCCGTCGCGGCCAACGGCGATGGTTTTCAGGCCGCGGTCGCGCGCTTCCGAGCCAATGGCCTGGCCGATGGTGCGTACCGCATCGGCGGTGAGCGATTTGTCGACGATGCCGCGGATGTCATATGCCTTGAAGATTTCGGGAGCGATGGTGGTCATGGCAGTAAGGTTGGCGATTGATCGAGGGAAGCAAGCAGTCTAATGCAAATTTAATGCAGCACCTTTGGCGTTTCGTTGATGGCTTCCGGCGGCGCCGGCGAGGCGTGATGCAGGATCAGGCGCCAGCCCAGCGCGCTGCGGACGAAGACATTGGTGGCTACCACGGGTGCCCGTTGCGATTCGTCGTCGCGCACCGAGATGTGCTCGATGACGGTATGCACGGCCGAGAAGGGAGTCTGGACCGATGTGCTGCCGGACAGGCGGATGCGGAAGCGGACGCCGCCCTCGAAGATGCGCCGCCAAGTCTCGCGGATATTCGCATAACCGGTGAGCCGTGGGCCGCCGGGATGGACGCAGACGATTTCCTCATCTTCCGCCCAGACCGTCATCAGCATGTCCAGGTTGCCCCGCTCGATGGCATCGTAGAAGGCGGCCTCGGCGTCCTGCGGTGTGGGGAAGATTGGCTTGTCAGGCATCGTTGCGGAGTGCCGCGAGAACGCGTTCCGGTTGCAGTTGATTCAGGCAGTTCAGATGCCCCAGCGGACATTCGCGCTTGAAGCAGGGGCTGCATTCGAGTTCGAGAGAGACTATTCTCGCATGGCATGACAGCGGCGGGGTATAGCCGGGGCTGGAAGAGCCGTAAATGGCTGCCAGCGGCCGGTCGAGCGCGGCGGCGACATGCATCAGGCCGGAATCGTTGCTGACCACGAAGCGGGCGCTGGCGATCAGGTCGATGGCTTGTGCCAGGCTGGTGCGGCCGCAGAGGTTGATCGCCGCGCCGTCGGAGAGTCGCTCGATCTCATCGCCGACGGCGGCATCTTTGGCGGAGCCGATCAGCCAGACCGGCGTGCCGCCATGACTGACTTTGCGTGCCAGATCGGCGAAATGGCGGGTCGGCCAGCGCTTGGCCGGGCCGTATTCGGCGCCGGGGCAAAAGATGATCGGCGCCACGTCCTGTGGCAGGCCGAGCGCGACGCGGGCGGCGCGCTGCTGGTCGGGTGTCGAGGTTAGATGCGGGTTGGGCGTCGCGCCGGTCAGCGGGCCGGCCAGCGCTGCATAGCGATCGACCAGTCGCGGCAGCGCTGTCTTGTCGAGACGGCGGCGGTCGTTGAGCAGCACGAAGCGCGCCTCGCCCGCATAGCCGGTGCGCCTCGGGATGCCGGCGAAGAAGGGCACCAGCGCGGATTTCCAGGAGTTCGGCAGAACGTAGGCTTGCGCAAAGTCAGTCGTCGTGAGACGCCTGCCCAAAGCCCTGCGGCCGGCCCAGTCGAACTGGCCGTGGGCGAAGGGATTCTCGATGACGGCCGCGACCTCCGGCATGCGCGCCAGCAGCGGCGCGCTCCATGCCGGCGCGAGGACATGGATTTCGGCGTCAGGCTGCCGATTGCGCAGCCGCATGAGCAGCGGCTGCATCATGATCGTGTCGCCGATCCAGGACGGCGCGACAACCAGAGTTTTCAGTGGTGGCCCTTGGGCTTCTCGCCCGTGTAGTGGTACTTGGTGCCGCAGTAGGGGCAGACGGCTTCATCGTTCTTCAGGACATCGAGGAAGACACGCGGATGGCGTGCCCACAGCGGCGCGCCGGGACGCGGGCAATGCAGCGGCAGATCGTGGGCCGTGACGGCTACTTCGCGGACGGCTTCGTCGAGTTTGGTCATGGGCGCTTCCTCAGACGGGGGTGAGCCAATCGGCGCGGGCCGGCACCTTGCCGTTCACCACGTCGAAGAACAGGCTCTGGATCTTGGTGGTGACGGGGCCGCGTTTGCCTTCGCCTATCTTGCGGCTGTCGAGCTCGCGGATCGGCGTCACCTCGGCGGCGGTGCCGGTGAAGAAGGCCTCGTCGGCAATGTAGATGTCGTCGCGCGTCAGCCGCTTGGAAACGACCGTGTAGCCGAGTTCCTGCGCCAGCGCATGCACCGAGGCGCGCGTGATGCCGATCAGCGCCGAGGCGATTTCCGGTTCATAGATCTTGTCGTCCTTGACGACGAAGAGGTTCTCGCCCGCACCTTCGGCGACGAAGCCGTCGACGTCGAGCAGTAGCGCTTCGTCGTAGCCGTGTTCGACTGCTTCCATGTTGGCGAGGATCGAGTTGGCGTAGGTGCCCGAGTACTTGGCGCGACACATCGAGACATTGACGTGGTGCCGGGCATGGCTCGAGGTCTTGACGCGGATGCCCTTCTCCATGCCTTCCTCGCCCAGGTAGGCGCCCCACGGCCAGGCGGCAATGGCGACGTGGGTCTTGGCGCCCTTGGGCGAAACACCCATCTTTTCGGAACCGTAGAAGGCGATCGGCCGGATGTAGCAGGACTCCAGCTTGTTGGCGCGCACGACTTCCTTCTGAGCTTCCATCAGCGTCGCCTTGTCCCACGGCATCGGCATGCGATAGATGTGCGCCGAGTTGAACAGCCGGTCGGTATGTTCCTTGAGCCGGAAAATGGCGGTGCCATTGACGGTCTTGTAGGCGCGTACGCCCTCGAAGACGGCGAGGCCGTAGTGCAGCGAATGGGTCAGCACGTGGGTGGTGGCATCGCGCCAGGGCACGAGCTTGCCGTCGTACCAGATGAAGCCGTCGCGGTCGGCCATGGACATGGTGGATCTCCAGCGCTTGTTTGGAAAAGATCAATTTTAGCCGATTCAGGCGGCGCGCTAGAATTGCCTGATGAATCGCATCTGGAAACCCAATGTCACCGTCGCCGCCATCATCGAGCGCGACGGCCGCTTTCTGCTGGTGGAGGAAGAGACCGACGACGGCATCCGGTTCAATCAGCCGGCCGGCCACCTCGATGAGGGAGAATCGCTGGCCGCGGCATGCACCCGTGAGGCGCTGGAGGAGACGGCCTGGCATTTCACACCGACAGCGCTGGTCGGCGTCTATCAATGGCCGCGGCCGCAGGGCGACATCACCTACCTGCGCTTCGCCTTCGCCGGCGAACTGGGCGATGAGGAGGTTGGGCGAGCGCTCGATGCCGGCATCCTGCGCGCGGTGTGGCTGACGCCGGCGGAGATTGAGGCGTCGAAAGTCAGTCATCGCAGCCCGCTGGTCTGGCAGTGCGTGCAGGACTTCCGCGCCGGCCGGCGCTTTCCCCTGGATCTGATCAGACATTATGGCCAAGGCGCATCGTGGCTAAGATAGTCGTTGGCATGTCGGGAGGCGTGGACTCGTCGGTCGCGGCGCTGCTGCTGAAGCGAGCCGGCCACGAGGTTAGCGGCCTGTTCATGAAGAACTGGGAAGACGACGATTCGGAGGAATACTGCTCGTCACGCCAGGACCTGATCGATGCCGCCGCCGCTGCCGATGTCATCGGCATCGACCTCGAAGTGGTCAATTTCTCGGCCGAATACAAGGAACGCGTGTTCGCCGGCTTCCTGCGCGAATATCAGGCCGGGCGGACACCCAACCCCGATGTGCTGTGCAATTCCGAAATCAAGTTCAAGGCCTTTCTCGATCATGCCGTGAAGCTTGGTGCGGAGAGGATTGCCACCGGCCACTACGCGCAAGTACGCGAGTTCCTCGGTGAATGGCAGTTGCTGAAGGCCGAGGACGGAACCAAGGATCAGAGCTACTTTCTCTATCGCCTCAATCAGGAACAATTGTCGAAGACCCTGTTTCCGGTGGGCCACCTCTACAAGCGCGACGTGCGCAGGATGGCCGAGGAGGCCGGACTGCCCAACCATGCCAAGAAGGACTCGACGGGCATCTGCTTCATCGGCGAGCGGCCGTTCCGCGAATTCCTGTCGAAGTACCTGCCGAAGCAGCCCGGCGAGATACGCAAGCTGGATGGCGACCAGGTCGTAGGTGCCCACGAGGGGCTGATGTATTACACGCTCGGCCAGCGTGAAGGTCTTGGCATCGGCGGCGTCAAAGGCGCGGCCGAAGTCCCCTGGTTCGTTGCGGCGAAGGACATGGCAAAGAACATCCTTTACGTCGTTCAAGGCCACGAGCATCCGGCGCTGATGAAAGACCACCTTGCCGCCGATCAGCTCTCGTGGATATCAGGCCGGCCGCCGCACACGCACTGGGTCTACGCTGCGAAAACACGCTATCGCCAGCCCGACGCGGCCTGCGAAGTGGAAAGCATGAATTCCGACCGTTGCGAAATCGCCTTTGCGGCGCCGCAATGGGCGGTCACGCCCGGGCAGTCCGTCGTCGTCTACGAATCGCTGGTCTGCCTGGGCGGCGGCATTATTGCCTGACCGAAGGCGCTCGGGTGCGAGCGCCGTTTGATTACTTCTTGACCGCTTCCTTGGCGCTGCTGGCGACGTCCTTGGCGGCCTGAGTGGTCGCCGCGCCGACATCCTTCGCCGCCTGCACGGTTGCCGCGCCAACGTCCTTGGCTGCTTCCTTGGTGGTCGTGTAGGCCTCCTTGCCGGTTTCCTTGGCCGCCTCGGTAGCTGCCTTGGCTGCCTCGCCGGTTTTTTCCACTGCCGTCTTGGCTGCTTCGCCCGCTTGCTGCATGGCGGCCTTGGCCTTGGCGGCTGCTTCGGCGGCGGGATCCGGCTTCTGCGCACAAGCGGCCAAGCCTGCGATTACGCCGACGGCAAGCAAAGTAGAGAACATTCTCATGATCGCATTCCTTTCGCGTGGGAGAGCCTGAACGGCTCATGGGGAACGCAAGTCTACTCCGGGCCGCCGCGCGCGCAAGCGTCGCGGATGACAATCAGCTAAGGGGTGTCCCGCGGGGCGCTGTCGGCAAAGGACGGCCGCTGCATCAACCTGTCGTGCAGTTTGCCCAGATTCGGGTGCTTGCCTCGCCAGGCAATCTCCGGGAAGCGGAAATCGAGATAACCCAGGGCGCAGCCGACGGCAATGTCGGCGAAGGTGAAGGGCGTGCCCATGCACCATTGCTGGTCGGCCAGTTCGCGCGCCATCATGTCGAGTGCCGCGTCGATGACGGCACGTTCGCGCGTCATCCAGTTGGCGCTGCGCTGTGCTTCGGGCCGCATCAGTTCCAGCCGGATGCCGACTGCGGAGTCGAGCAGGCCGTCGGAGAGGGCTTCCCAGCGTTTGACCTCGACGCGTTCGCGGCTCGGCTTGGGCAGCAGGTTGTTGTTGGGCGCGAGATTGTCGAGATACTCGACGATGACCGGGGAGTCGAAAATCGCGGTCTCGTCGTCCAGCACCAGCACGGGGACGCGTGCCAGCGGGTTGTATTTCGGCACGCTGCTGTCGGGCGCGTTGGGCGAATCGATGACCCAGTCGAAATCAATCTTCTTTTCGGCCAGAACGACGCGCGCCTTGCGGACGTAGGGACTGGTGAGGGTGCCGATCAGCTTCATTGTTCTTTTCGTTTGCGTTCGTTGGGGGTTGATTGATTATACGCATCATGCCCGCTGCTGCTGACGTGCCACTTACAGGCACGGTGCGGGAATATGGGTCGAAAGCGCCATGATAAAATTTGCCATCTTCCTCCGGAACTTGCATCGCTATGGCCGCCACCGCCCTGACTGCCCTTTCCCCGCTCGATGGCCGCTATGCTGCCAAGGTTGAACCGCTGCGGGAACACTTTTCCGAGTTCGGCCTGTTCCGGAACCGTATCCGCGTCGAGATCGAGTGGTTGAAGGCGCTGGCTGCTGCCAAGGACATCGCCGAAGTGGCCGCGTTTTCGCCGGCGACGATTGCCGAACTGGATGCTGCGATGGCGGCGTTTTCGGTGGCCGACGCCGAGGCCGTCAAGACGATCGAGGCACGCACCAACCACGACGTCAAGGCAGTCGAGTACTGGCTCAAGGATCGCTTCAAAAACAACCCGGAAGTGATGCGCGTGTCGGAGTTCATCCACTTCGGTTGCACGTCGGAGGACATCAACAACGTCTCCCACGCGCTGATGCTCAAGGAGGCCCGCGACGGCAGCCTGTTGCCGGCGCTGGACACGGTGATTGCGCGCTTCCGCGAACTGGCGCACCAGCTCGCCGACCTGCCGATGCTGTCGCGCACCCACGGCCAGCCGGCGACGCCGACTACGCTGGGCAAGGAGATGGCCAACATCGCCGCGCGCCTGTTGCGTGCCCGTGCCCGCATCTCGGCAGTGAACATGAGCGCCAAGTTCAACGGCGCGGTCGGCAACTACAACGCCCATCTTTCGGCCTACCCGAACCTCGACTGGGCAGCATTCAACCGCCGCTTCATCGAGTCCTTCGGTCTTGAATTCAATCCCTATACCATCCAGATCGAGCCGCACGATGCCATGGCCGAACTGTTCGATGCCATCGCCCGCACCAACACCATCCTGCTCGACGCCGACCGTGACATCTGGCAATACATCTCGCTCGGCTACTTCAAGCAGAAGACCAAGGCCGGCGAGATCGGCTCGTCGACCATGCCGCACAAGGTCAATCCGATCGACTTCGAGAACTCGGAAGGCAATCTCGGCTTGGCCAACGCGGTGCTGCGACACCTGTCGGAGAAGCTGCCGGTCTCGCGCCTGCAGCGCGACCTGACCGACTCGACGGTGCTGCGCAACATGGGCGTGGCTTTCGGCTATGCCGTGCTGGCCTACGATTCCAGCCTGCGCGGCCTCAACAAGCTCGAAGCCAATCCGCAACGGCTGGCCGAAGATCTCGACGCTTGCTGGGAAGTACTGGCCGAGCCGGTGCAGACGGTGATGCGCCGCTACGGCATCGAAAATCCCTATGAGCAGCTGAAGGAACTGACGCGCGGCAAGGGCATCGAGAAGGATGCGCTGCACGCCTTCATCAAGACGCTGGCGATCCCCGAAGGTGAAAAGCTGCGGTTGCTGGCCATGACGCCGGCCAACTACATCGGCATCGCCGCCGATCTGGCAAAGGCAATCTGATGACGTTTGCGGAGAATCTGAAAGCACTGCCGGGCATTACCCACCTGCATGCAATCAATCTGCTCGACGCCGAGGGCAATGTCGTCGCTACCATCGAGAACAAGCCGGGCCAGAGCGGGTCGCTGGCCATCTACAACCACCTCGGCCAGTTGTACGGTGCCATCACCGCCGAGGCGGCGAAGAAAGGGCTGGATCTCTACGCCGAGCATGCAGCCGAGACCCAGGCGCATCCCGGCAAGCATCCGAACATCGACCGGCTACTGGCGCTGGCTGCCGATGGCGGCATGCTGAGGGTGAAGCACATCTTTGCATCCGGCCCGGATTAGGCCGGATAGATTGCGCCCAGAACGCGTGCACCGCGCGCCCCGGTGACGGCGGGCAGGTTGCCGGGTTCGCCGCGCAAGGTGCGCCGCGCCAGCCAGGCGAAGGCTGCCGCTTCCACCCAATCAGCCGGCAGCCCCAGAAAGTCAGTCGTGGCGACACGGCACCCCGGTAGCTGTTCGGCCAGCCGTGCCATCAGCGCACCGTTGCGGGCGCCGCCGCCGCAGACGTAGAGCTCGTCCGGTGCGCCGCACTGACCGCGTACTGCGTTGACTGCGGCACTTGCGGTCAAGGCTGTCAGCGTGGCCTGGACGTCGGCCGGCGATTCATCCCCGGCCAGCTGCATGTTCAGCCACGCAAGGTTGAACTGCTCGCGACCGCAACTCTTTGGCGGCAGCAGGTTCAGGAACGGATGGTCGAGCAAGCGGTCGAGCAGCGCCGGCAATATTTTTCCCTGCCGAGCCCAGTTGCCGTCCTCGTCATAGGGGCGGCCCAGGTGCAGTTGCGTCCAGGCATCCATCAGCATGTTGCC
>DASRXN010000174.1:0-3321 GCA_035654135.1 Rhodocyclaceae bacterium
CGTGGCGCCAAACGCGAGGAGCTCGAGGTGCGCGATGTCATGACCAACCTCGAAGACATGGAAGCCATCAAGATGAGCGACGTCGAGCGCTGCGAGGTCGGTCATATCGTTGCTACGCTGGAGGCCTGTGGTCGTCAGCACACTCTGGTCGTTGAAGAGGACAAGGAAGCCAACAAGCAAACACTGCGCGGTATTTTTTCGGCCTCGCAAATCGCGCGTCAGTTAGGCGTGGACCTTACCACCCATGAGGTTGCGCGCACCTTTGCCGAAATCGAAGCAGCCTTTGCTGGGGTGTAAGTTCCGAATATAATGATTTGCTGTCATTGCAATGCAGCAATTGTCTGCCTCATAAGATTCAGTTAGAATGCGCTGGTTTTTTTTGATGGGCCTCGGGTCAGTAATGCGGTGGGCGAAACTCTAGTGCAGGTTGGCCGACCGTTACGTGTGACGATGATCTGGCAAGGCTTGGCCAGTACCGTGCTTGCAGTCCTGGGGGGCGTTACTGTGGGAAGCCAAGGTTTTGTCTCCGCGGCTTTGGGGGGTGCAATCGGCATTGCTGGCGTCTTGATATTTGCGCTGGTATCGGCGAGACGTGCGGAAAATTCCGCCAGTGCGGTAAGAATTGCGCTGCGTGCCGAGGCCGCCAAGGTGATTGTCATTGTGTTGTTGTTGTGGCTGGCGTTCGCTGTCTACCGTGAAATGGTGGTGCCGGCATTCTTCGGTGCCTTCATGATCTCGGTCCTGTTGTCTGGGATCGCGTTTGGATTGTCTGGTGATTAACTGAATTCTCTTAGGGCTTGACCTGAAATGTCTGCCGCAGAAACAACGCTTACCCCGACCTCCTATATCAGTCATCATCTGACTTTTCTGCAGAAGCCCGTCGCTGCCGGCGACTTCTGGGTATTGCATGTGGATACTCTCGTCGTATCCGTATTGCTCGGCCTTCTGGCTTTCGGTTTCCTCTGGTGGGTGGTACGCGGCGCCACATCCGGCGTCCCCGGCCGGCGTCAAGCCTTCGTCGAACTCGCTATCGAGTTTGTTGACGATCAGGTCAAGGGTATCTTCCACGGCGATCGGCATAGTTTTGTGGCGCCGGCGGCGCTGACGGTTTTCGTCTGGGTGCTGCTGATGAACGCCATGGACTTCCTCCCGGTGGACTGGATGGCGGGCTTCTATGAGCATGTACTGGGGCTGCACAATTTCCGCAGCGTTCCCACCGCTGATGTCAATACCACTTTTGCCCTGGCGTTGGCGGTCTGGTTCCTGATGATCTTCTACAGCATCAAGGTCAAGGGCATGGGCGGCTGGATACATGAGTTGTTCTGTTCGCCTTTCGGATCTAATCCGTTGCTTTGGCCGGCGAACTTCCTGCTCAACGTCATCGAATATGTCTCCAAGCCGCTGTCGCACTCGCTGCGTCTGTACGGCAACATGTATGCAGGCGAGATCATCTTCCTGCTGCTCGGCATGTGGGCGGCCACCGGCCTGGCCGGTACCGTCTTCGGCGCCATCCTGGGTGCCGGCTGGGCGATCTTCCACATCCTGATCGTCGTCCTGCAGGCCTTCATCTTCATGATGCTCACCGTCGTCTATCTGGCGATGGCGCACGAAAGTCACTGACCCGTTTATCTTCATCTCTAACTAATCCCAATCTGCAAACGAAAGGAAAGCGACAATGGACAAGCTTCAATTCCTGGCAATGGTTCAAGCCTACACCGGCATCGGCATCGGTCTCATCATCGGCCTCGGTGCCGCCGGCGCCTGTATCGGTATCGGCATCATGGCCAGCCGTTTCCTCGAAGCCGCTGCCCGCCAGCCTGAAATGATGCCCACGCTGCAAGCCAAGGTCTTCCTGCTGCTTGGTCTGATCGACGCGTCCTTCATTATCGGTGTCGGTCTGGCCATGCTGTTCGCCTTCGGCAACCCGCTGCTCGCAGTGATCCAGGCAGCCCACTGAGCGCGATTACCCTGGTCACCCATTCCCATCCGATCCAAGCGGTGGATAAATGAACATTAATCTGACCCTTATTTCGCAAGCGGTCGCCTTCGCCCTTTTCATCTGGTTCACGGTCAAATTCGTCTGGCCGCCGCTGCGCACTGCCATTGACAATCGGCAGAAGACCATTGCCGAAGGCTTGGCTGCCGCCGAGCGCGGCAAGCACGATCTCGAACTGGCCGCCCGTCGTTCCGCAGATGTTCTGCGCGAAACGAAGGAGAAGTCGGCCGAGGTGCTCGCCCAGGCCGAGCGCCGGGGCCAGCAGATCATCGAGGATGCCAAGGTCGCCGCCCGCGCCGAAGCCGACAAGGTGGTCGCTTCCGCCAAGGCCGAGATCGAGCAGGAAACCGAGCGTGCCAGACAGCAACTGCGCGAGCGTGTCGCCGAACTGGCTGTGGCCGGCGCCGAGAAGATCCTGCGCCGCGAAGTCAATGCTGCCGCCCACGGCGACATGCTGGCAACCCTGAAGCAGGAACTGTAATGGCAGAGATCGCCACCATCGCCCGACCCTATGCCGAGGCTGCATTTCGCCTGGCCCGGGAACGGCAGGCGCTGCCTGCCTGGTCGGACGCACTGGGCCGTTTGGCCCAGGTTGCCGAAGATCCGCATGCCGGCGCGCTGATCGGCAATCCCAATGTGGCCCCGGTGCAAGTCGAAGACCTGTTCCGCGCGGTCGGTGGTGCCGACGCCGAGGTTGGCAATTTCGTCCATTTGCTGGCTGAAAACGGCCGTCTGGCTTGTCTGCCCGAGGTCGCCGTCCAGTTCGAAACCTTGAAGCAAGGCGAAGAGGGCATCAAGGAAGGGGTCGTCCATTCCGCCTTCCCGCTCGACGATGCCCAGCTTCGTGATCTAAAAACGCTGCTCGAAGGCCGCTTCGGCCGCTTGCAGTTGTCGGTGGCGGTCGATCCGCAACTCATCGGTGGCGTCAAGGTGGTGGTCGGTGACCAGGTGCTCGACACCTCGGTGAGCGGCAAACTCCAGGCCATGCGCGCGGCCCTGAACAGTTAGGAGAAATTCAATGCAGTTGAATCCTTCCGAGATCAGCGAACTGATCAAGAGCAAGATCCAGAACCTGCAAAGTGCCACGGAAGTGCGCACGCAGGGCACGGTGGTGTCGGTGACCGACGGCATCTGCCGCATCCACGGCCTGGCCGACGTCATGCAGGGCGAGATGCTGGAGTTTCCCAACAACACCTATGGTCTGGCGCTCAACCTCGAGCGCGATTCGGTCGGCGCGGTGGTGTTCGGCGATTACGAGCATATTTCGGAAGGCGACACCGTCAAGTGCACGGGGCAGATCCTGTCCGTGCCCATCGGGCCCGAAC
>DASRXN010000175.1:0-6289 GCA_035654135.1 Rhodocyclaceae bacterium
AAGACCGCTGGTGATCTACTTCTACCCAAAGGACAACACGCCGGGCTGCACTACCGAGGCCGGCCAGTTCCGTGACCTACACGACGAATTTCGCAGGCTGGGCTGCGCCCTCTACGGTATTTCGCGCGACAGCATCAAGTCGCACGAGGGCTTCAAGGCCAAGCTCGGCCTGCCCTTCGAATTGCTCTCCGATCCCGAAGAGTCTGCCTGCAGACTCTTCGACGTCATCAGGATGAAGAAACTGTATGGCAAGGACGTGCGCGGCATCGAGCGCAGCACCTTCCTGATCGATGCCGCCGGCCGGCTGGTGCGCGAATGGCGGGGCGTCAAGGTCGACGGCCATGCCGCCGAGGTGCTGAAAGCTGTCGCGGCACTGTAATTGGTCCGAATTGGCGCGAAAAGCGCCATGTCTTTTCCCTCTTCCCGCCGCGGCACGGTCGCTATCGTGAAGCCATCCCGCCACGCGAGGTCCCCATGAACGCCAAGCCCGCCAGAAAATTGGCCAAACCCGGCAGCAAGACCGCCAGGCCAGCCACCAAGCTGTTCGTCCTCGACACCAACGTCCTGATGCACGACCCGACGTGCTTCTACCGTTTCGAGGAGCACGACATCTTCGTGCCGATGATGACGCTCGAAGAACTGGACGCCAACAAGAAGGGCATGTCGGAAGTGGCCCGCAACGCCCGCCAGGCCAGCCGCCTGCTCGACGACATCGTCACCGGCTGCGAGCACGCCATCAAGCAGGGCATCGAACTGGCCGACGCCTCGCGCGACCTCGCCTCCGGCCGGCTCTACCTGCAGACCGAGGCCATGAACGGAGGCTTGCCGGCGTCGCTGCCGACATCCCGCGGCGACAACCAGATACTGGCGGTGCTGATACACCTGCAGAAAGAACAGCCCAAGCGCCACGTCATCCTGGTGTCGAAGGACATCAACATGCGCATCAAGGCCCGCGCCCTCGGCCTGGAAGCGCAGGACTACTTCAACGACAAGGTGCTGGAGGACACTGACCTCCTCTATACCGGCACGCTCGAACTGCCGGCCAACTTCTGGGACAAACACGGCCAGGACATGAAGTCGTGGAAGCAGGACGGTCGCACCCTCTACAAGGTTGCCGGCCCCTTGTGCCCGGACCTGCTGGTCAATGAGTTCCTGTTCCTCGACAATGCCCCGGAGAAGCCCTTCGAGGCCATCGTCCGCGAAGGCGCCGGCAAGAGCGCCGTGCTGTCGACCCTGGCCGACTACGGCCACCAGAAGAACGCCGTCTGGGGCATCACGGCGCGCAACCGCGAGCAGAACTTCGCCCTCAACCTGCTGATGGACCCCGAGATCGACTTCGTCACCCTGCTCGGCCAGGCCGGCACCGGCAAGACGCTGCTGACGCTGGCCGCCAGCCTCACTCAAACGCTCGAAACCAAGCGCTATTCCGAGATCATCATTACCCGCGTTACCGTCCCGGTGGGCGAAGACATCGGTTTCCTGCCCGGCACCGAGGAGGAGAAGATGACGCCGTGGATGGGCGCCATCGAGGACAACCTGGATGTCCTCAACAAACCGGCTGAAAGCAGCGACAAGGGCGGGCCCGGCGCCAACTACGGTGGCGACTGGGGCCGGGCCGCGACCATGGACCTCATTCGCAGCCGCATCAAGATCAAGTCGCTCAACTTTATGCGCGGCCGCACCTTCATCAACAAGTTCCTGATCATCGACGAGGCGCAGAACCTGACGCCCAAGCAGATGAAAACGCTGATCACCCGCGCCGGGCCGGGCACCAAGGTCGTCTGCCTTGGCAACATCGCCCAGATCGATACGCCCTACCTGACGGAGGGTAGTTCGGGCATCACCTACGTGGTGGATCGATTCAAGGGCTGGCCGCACTCGGGCCACATCACCCTTCAGCGCGGTGAGCGTTCGCGGCTGGCCGACCACGCCGCCGAAGTACTCTGAGGTGGCGTACCGCCACGGCTGACTTTCGTCAGCGCTTCGCCACGTACTGGCGGAAGTCGCGCAGCTTCGCCTTCACGACCCGGGCGTTGTCGACACCAATCCGCAGCAGGATCTTCTGCCCCGCCGAACGCCGCTCCAGAGCGGGATCGGCGAACTGGTAACGCACCTTTTCCTGCACCAGGCGCAACGACTCCTTCGGCTCCGGCGTCGCCAGCAGGTCGTCGATTGCCACGATCAGGCGGTCGTTGAAGTTGCCCTTGGGATAACCCAGGTCACGATAGGCCTGCTGGAACAGCGAATAAAGCTGCCGATAACTGGTGGCCAGCTTCTGCACATCCAGCTCCTTCACCAACTTGACGTAGGCCGCATAGCGCGCGGCGTTCTTCGGCCCGATCGCGAAATCCTCACCCGTGCCCGCCGTGTCGAGCCAGGAGCCGACCGGGCGCACCGGCCACATCTTCACGGGTACCTCTTCGCGCGGCAGATTGTCCACGGTAGCGACGATATGCCTGACGATGTGCTCCGAAATGAACAAAGCACCGAACTGCTTGTCGCCGACCAGCGCCGTGATTGCGCGCGCGATCGTGCTGTCGCTGTCTTCGAGTTCCGGCAGCGGCTCGGCCGCCTGCGCCGTGTCCAGCGGATGCTGGACCGGCGGCACCTCTTCCTGCGGCTGCGTGATCGGCGTTGGCGGCGCCGAAGCGACGGGCGGCACCGCGACAGCTTCGGGAGCCGTCGCAGTCGAATGCCATTGCCACCAGAGATATATCGCCGCCGAGATCGCCGCAGCCGTGGCAATCAGCCCGAGGAGCAGGCGCGAACCGCCGCTCGTTCCGGCTCCGCCCTTAGCGGCGATTGTCTCGTCCCTGTCCACACGTATTGACTCCACCACGACCTCCAATCTCGATCACAGTGCTCTGTGCGATAGCACCATCTTGTACGCTTCGTTCGACAACGGGAAGACGTCGTGGTTCGGAGTCAGGAGAGGCGTACCGCCACGACTGACTTTTCTACGATCGTCGGATATCAACCCTGAGCGAAATAATGACAAACAAGAACGTATTAACCTCTCACTGGCCACAAGGGGGTCGCTCCCACCCGTCGGACAACATTTGAAATCTCGGACATGCAACATCTATCCCGGCGTAACAAAGGAGATGTTTTCTTCTTTCACAGAAACCATCCCATCGGCCTCCATTCTGGCCAACGTCCGGTAGAGCGCTTCATGCGATAGCCCAAGTTCTGTTGCCCATGCTTTGCGCGATTGCGTTAGCGTTACAACCCCATTCAGCCCCTCGGATTCCAGGTAATGAACAATCCGGTCCGCCGCCTTGTTGAGGTGCATGCGTTCATTCTGCGCCCGCAGTCGGCGCACTTCTCCGGCCAGTTTCGACATCCACATCTGTCGAAATTCCCGGCTTTCCTCCAGTGCATGACGAAATGCCTGGAGCGGAAGCAGAACGAGGCTTCCTTCCTCCACAGCCACAATATCGCAGTGATAGGCCTTCGACTCCATGCTGGCCTCGGCGATGAATCCGCTTCGACTCCGCTGGAGAATGACCTGCCTGCCGCCTGCGGTATGACGGACAAGACGCAGTTCGCCCGCGATGACATACAACATTGCCTTTGGACGACTGCCACGCCGAAACAGGAGGTCACCTGCGATGAAATGCCGTAGCGCCGATTGTGTTTTCAACTTCACAGGCAACCTGGCAAGAATCGGATGCTTCCCTGCCAAGCGACCCCAGTCGATGTTCGCAGTTATACCTGCAGCCATTCACGTTTTGCGGCGTAATGAACCAGGGCACCGAATATCACCGCGATACCCACGTTCCACATCGCAAATGTGGCAGTGGTCAGCACGACAAAGCGGCTGCCGCGTTCCTGATCATGGTGGCGACCGCCCAGGGCCAGTTCGGCCCCGGCAAGGAACAGGATGACACCGAGGACCGCCGGCGGAAAAAGCTGGAAGATCGTCATCATCGACCCGCCGAAGAACAGCGCCAGGGCGATCAGCAAAGCCCCGAGCATGATCGATGCACCGCCGGTATGCGCGCCGAACTTGACGTGACCTGCCATGCCTCCGGCCCCATGGCACATCGGGATGCCGCCGATGATGCTAGACCAGGCGTTCATCAAGCCGGTCGAGAAGGCGACCTTGCGCTCCGTAACCGGACGGTCGGGAAACAGCCGGTTGTTCTCTTCGGTAATGGCGATCAAGGCATTGCCGAATGTCAGTGGCAGTTGCGGCAATGCCAATAGGACCGCGCCAAGCCAGAGATCCTGCCAGGTCACGGCAGACCAGGCCAATGCAGGCAGGTGAAATTCCGGCTTGATCAGTGCCAGGCTGTCTGCCAGAGCGGGTTGCTCGACCACCGCCGCCGCCATGCCGATGAGCAGCAGGATCAACATCGCCGGGATACGCGACCGGGACAGCAGATAAAGGGTCAGCGCGAGCAGTACGGCCGCCAGTCCCCAGTTCTTGTCCATCATGCCGATGCCTTCGCGCATGAAGCTGAAACCCAGCCCCATGACGATGCCGATCAATACCGGCTTCGGAATCAGGAGTGAAAGACGCCGGGCCAGGCCGGTGAAGGCCAACAACAACCAGAACGCAGCAGTAGCGATGCCAGCCCCTGCCACGATGGCGGGTGTCAGGACGACAGCCCCTGCGGTCTGGGTTATCGCCGCCGTGCCGATAGCCTTCATCGGCTGGACCGGGAACGGCGTGCGGTAGATGAAGCCGACCACGACCAATGCCAAGCCGAATCCGAGAAGGATGCCGGTCGGGTCCATCTTGAGGAGCGAGACGTAAGCGACGACGAAGGGAATCAGCGTGCCCAGGTCGCCGAAGGCACCGCTGAGTTCCGCCAGATTGAAGCGGTTGCAGTGCTGAACAGGAAGGGGGTCGGAACTGGCCATATGATTTGAATCATACGCGATGCGCCCTGGCTTCGATTACCATCCATGGCTCGATTTGGAGGAGAGCCGAAATTGAACAAGAAACTGACCACCGCCTTTTGTGCTGGATTGTTGTTCCTGCCCTTTGCTCAGGCGCAAGAACACGACCATGCGATGCACAAGCAGCACATGATGCAAAACCAGAATTCAACACCTCCAGAAACCGCTAGGGTGAAACCCAAGACCGCGAGCAAGGACACGCGGCAGGTCGTGCATTTCCCGACCCGACTGCGGCAGGAAACATTGGCCAATATGCGGGATCACCTGCTGGCCCTGCAGCAGATTGAGGAAGCCCTGGCGAAATTCGAGTTCGACCAGGCAGGAGATATTGCGGAGCAACGCCTGGGCATGAGTTCTATGCCGCTCCATGGCGCCCACGAAGTGGCCAGGTACATGCCTCCGGGAATGAGAGATGCCGGATCAGGCATGCATCGCAGCGCCAGTCGTCTGGCCGTCGCCGCCAAGGATGCCGGCGCCACAGGCGACTTGAAGCCTGTGTTCGATGCCATGGCCAAAGTCACCGCCCAATGCGTCGCGTGCCATGCCGGCTATCGCGTGAAGTAATATCCAGAGCCCTGACGGGTCATTCAATGGGCCTGCGACGATGTTCTTCGACGTAGCCGGAATCCATGTGCCCCTCTGGGTACCGCTACTGGCGGCATTTGTCGTGTCGTTCTTCGGTTCCATGGTTGGGGTGTCTGGCGGCATCCTGCTCTTGCCGTTCCAGATGAGTGTGCTGAACTATGTCACACCTTCGGTATCAGCCACCAATCTGGTCTTCAATGTAATTGCCATTCCCGGCGGGGTCTGGCGCTATGCCCGGGAAAAGCGCATGGATTGGCGTCTGGCGGGCATGATTGCCGTCGGAACCTTGCCCGGACTCGTGATCGGCTGGTGGCTCCGCGTCAATTGGCTCCTCGATCCACGCCTATTCAAGTTCTTTGTCGGTTTGGTGCTGGTCTGGCTGGGTTCAAGATTGTTAAGAACTCGTTATCCCCAGCCCACTACAGGTAAGGACGACATCCGTCGGACTTGCGAATGGAAGATCATGCCGGTGCTACCGTTCTCGGTCGCTATCGGGGTGATCGGTGGCGCGTATGGTTTGGGAGGTGGTGCCTTCATGGCACCCTTGTTGGTCGCTTTGCTAGGCCTGCCGATCCACGCCGTTGCGGGGGCAACCCTGTTCGGTACGTTGGTCACGTCCGTCGCAGGCGTTGCGATGTACCAGTTCCTGCCGCCGCCCGCAGGTGTCGAGACCCGACCTGACTGGATGCTTGGCGGACTCTTTGGAATTGGCGGGTTGCTTGGCATGTATGTTGGAGCGAGGACTCAGAAATTCGTCCGCCCGCATGTCCTGGAAGTCGGGATGGCCGTTGTGCTC
>DASRXN010000176.1:0-17510 GCA_035654135.1 Rhodocyclaceae bacterium
CCTGCCAGCAGCGCTGCAGTCACATCTCGGACATTGCGATCGATATCTGCGAGAGCCCGCTCCATCATCTCGGCCAGGAAAGTCGGTCGCTTGCTGATTCCCGCCAGCCGGTCGATCACGGTCATATCTACGTAGATCACAGGTACGGCCCGGAGCGCTGGCACTTCGGACGGCCGCATAGGAGACGCGGAATCGGGCGTGGCACTGGTGATCGCCGCCCGGATTTCCTCAATGCGAATGGGCTTGGACAGGACACCCATCGCTCCGCTCTTGTCAAGGGCAGACCGTGTCATGGGTGAAGCGTCGGCGGTCAGAAAGTACACCGGCACCGGCCGAGTTGTCCCGAATCGATAAGTCTGAAGGAGCGTGCCGCCTGTCATGTCCGGCAGGTTGTAGTCGAGGAAGACAACATCCCATTCTTCCCCGTTTTGCAGCAACGCCAGCGCTGCCTTGCCGCTGTCGGCTGTGGTGACCTTGTGTCCATCGAGCATGAGCACTTCGCGGAGCAGGTGAAGGTTGGTGAGGTTGTCGTCGACCAGCAGAATTCGCCTTGGTTGGACCGATGACACATTCTCGACGACGTTCGCACCACGAGCCATTGCAGCGTTTCCCAACCGTAGGTCGAACCAGAATCGGCTGCCTACCCCTGGTTCGCTCGAGAGTTGCAATGCTCCCCCCATCAGATTCACCAGGTCCTTCGAAAGCGTCAGGCCAAGACCGGTGCCACATACTTGGTGCCTTGACTGGGATAGTTGGACGAAGGGCTCGAATACGCGCTCCTGATCCTCACGCGGGATCCCAAGCCCGGTATCCTCCACCGAGAATCTCAGAAAATAACTCGACATCGAGGCTTCCAGAAGCGCGATCCGCACGGTCACTTTGCCGCGTTGGGTGAATTTAACCGCGTTCCCGGCGAGGTTCATAATGACTCGCCCGAGGTAATGACTATCCGCGATTACCGGTTGCTGAACACGGGGGTCGATGAGCACCTCGAAGGAAAGACCCTTTTTCTCAGCTTGGGACAGCAGGGCAGCGCGCAGCGTTCCCCCGATGGTGCTCAGGTCACAGGGTGCCGGCGCCAGCACAAGGGCATTCGCCTCATATTTCGCTTCGTCGAGCAGGTCATTGATCTCGGTGAGCAAGTGCTGCGAAAGCCCAAGCATGGTATCGGCCAGCAGCCGGGCGCCGTGGATCGATGTCCCAACTCGAACCAGTTCCGCCGCCGAGACGATACCGGCCAAGGGGGTACGCAGTTCGTGGCTAACGCGAGCCAGCAGGTCGGATTTCGCCCGGCTCTGCGACTCGGCACGGGAGAGTGCCATCTGCAGGCGCTCCATGAGGGGCGCCAAATAGATCGGAACGACGACGATGGGAATCGCAAGTCCCGCCCAAGTGAGGGGGGAAGCCCGCCAATAATCGTCGAGGAAATAGATTATGCAGAATCCTACCAGTGCTGCCATCTGGGAGACGAACATGTAACCTTTTCCGGAACGCGCGCCATAGCCGATTATCGAGAACAAGTAAAACCCAGCGAGCATTGGGGCGGCCTCACTCATCAGCCACATCCCTAGGGTCACAAAAAGCGGGTCTACCACCGCGGTCGCATAGGTGATGGCAGAATGAAGGCGCTCTGGCGAAGACGCTGCCAGCCCGAGGGTCGCGCATGTGTAAAGGACATAGGACCCGACTACCCACTCCAGTCTGGCGGGGATATCGCGATAGAGCAAGAGAATGACACAGCCGATCGCGATGACCGGCAAGGCCACAAGCACCCGCAGGTTGGCCTGTGCTTTCAAGGAATCTCTCAAGGTCTTCTGGGTAGGCACGCCAATCCTTTCGCCATGGCTTTCGCTGGCCAAGTCACTCTAGCTTTGTCGGCCCAATACGGTCGAACTTGATGCCGACGACTTGGTCTTTCAACAAAAATATGGAAGGTCGCGCTTGAACCCTCAAATTTGTCGTCGGAGAGCCGTAAAGATCGATGTCGCCGGTACATCCAGCGCACGTATCAGAAATCCCAAATCCGACTGTGCCAGCTGGTATTAAGTCACACGCATGCCTGGCGGACGCTTTTCAGGAGACCATGGTTCATGAACAAGGCATTTGAATGGAGCTCCGTAAACGTGTCCCTTGTCGGTCATCGTCCAGTCGTGCTGATTGTCGATGACCAGTCCACTAATCTTCACTTGCTGACCGAACTGATCCTTGGCATCGCGCCGGACGCGCAGATATCCACCTTCAATCGGCCATACGACGCGTTGAATTTCGCCGCGGAAAACCATCTCGACCTGGTTCTCACGGATTACCGGATGCCAGAAATGAACGGCATCGGTGTAATCAAGCGGCTGCGTGCCTACCCGCATCTGATCGAATTGCCGATAATCATGGTCACTGCGGTCGAGGACATGGCGATCCGGTACGAGGCCCTGGATGTTGGCGCTAACGATTTTCTGACCCGGCCCATTAATTTGCGGGAGTGCGGCGCCAGATGCCGCAATCTCATCAACATGCGGGGCTACCAGTTGCAGACCCGGCAGCATGCCCAATTCCTGGAAGGAAGGGTTGCCGAGGTACTGGCAAGTGAGCGCGAGCAAAAAATGGCGATGCTCCAGCACTTGGCGCGCGTCGGGGAAATGCGTGATTCGGATACGGGCGAACATCTCGCCCGCATGGCCAAGTATTCGGTGCTCCTGGCCCGGCGCATCGGGCTTAATGACGCCACAGTCCATCTCATATCCATGGCGGCGCCTTTGCACGACCTAGGCAAAGTTGCGATTCCGGACAGTATCCTGTTGGCGCCACGGCGCTTGACACCGGAAGAGTTGGTGATCATGCGCACCCATTCGATGCGTGGTTATGAGATGCTGAGTGGCAGCCGCGCGGATTCCATGCAGATGTCCGCGGATATTGCGCGCCACCATCACGAGCGCTACGACGGGAAGGGCTACCCGGACGGATTGGCCGGAGAAGAAATACCACTGTCGGCCCGTATCGTAGCGATTGCCGACGTTTTCGATGCCTTGATATCAAACAGGCCATACAAGGCTGCCTGGAGATTTGCCGAAGTCCAGGACTGGATGCGTTCAGAGTCCGGGAAGCACTTCGATCCGCTTCTCGTGGAGGTATTCCTAAGCGATCTGCCCGCGCTGGAAGACATCTGGGGCGGCAAGAGCTCGTCGGACTGATTCAGGGAAGATTAGGAGTATCACGTTGGTTTTATATTATTTACATAATACACATTATGCGGCATATTAAATTGTACGAACATCTATGTAAAGCTCCGACCAGATCTTCCCGATTGTCTGATAATACGAACGACAGCAAGGCTCCGCCACGCTACGTTCATGGACATCCAAAACCAGCTTCAACGTCTGCGTCGCTATCGACCCGTCGCCATCGGCTTCGTCGTCGTGATACTCGTGTTCGGCGCGTTCGGGTTCTTGGCCGGTCCGCCGATCGCCCGTTCCTTGTTGATCGATACCATGTCGGAAAAGCTGCATCGTCCGGTATCTATCGGCGCTATCAGCATCAACCCGTATGCCCTGACGGTTCGTGTCGCCGACCTCAAGATTGGAGAGACCGGCGGCGAAACGGCGGGCTTTGACGAACTGTTCCTCAATCTCGGACTGGCATCGATCTTCCGCGCCGCCCCGGTCGTCGAAGAATTCCACTTGACCGGCCCGCGGGTCCACTTGGTGCGCGAAGCATCCGGGCGCTACAACATCTCCGATCTTCTCGACGAATGGCTCAAGCCCAGCGATTCACCGCCATCGCGGTTCTCCATCAATAACATCAGAATCACGGCCGGTCGAGTCGATTTCGATGACAGGCCGGTCGGAAAGCAACATGCGATCACCGATATCAACCTGGCGCTGCCGTTCATATCGAATCTTGCCTATCAGGCCAATACCTTCACTGAGCCGGCATTTTCCGCCTCCATTAACGGAGCGCCACTGAATCTGACCGGCAAGAGCAAGCCCTTCGCCGAAGTGCAGGAAAGCGAACTGAAACTCGACCTCGGCCGCTTTGAACTGGCTCGCTACCTTGCCTATTCACCTGTTTCGCTGCCCTTTGCGATCGCTGGCGGATATATGGATACCGATCTGAGCATACGGTTCCGCAACGACGGCAAGCAACCCGCGACCCTCGGCATCGCTGGCCAGGTGAACCTGCGTGATTTACGCCTTCTTGAGCATGGCGACTCGCCATTGCTGACTCTTGATCAACTCGACATTCCCGTCACCGGCGTTGATCCCCTCAATGGTTACTTCCACTTTGGCAGCATTCACATCGCGGGACTGGAGACATTTCTCCGCGTAGGTCGAGACGGCAGCCTGAACTGGCTTGCTCTGGCCGGCAAGTTGCAGGGTAGCAAGACCACCGCCGAACAGAAGCCCGAACCCACCGGCAAGCCTGTGGAATGGTCGGTTGATGGCTTGCAATTAGCGAAGGCCGCACTCCACTGGCAGGACGACTCCAATCCACAACAGATCGCGGCAAACGTTACCAACATCGAGGGGGCTGTCGGCAAAGTCAATGGCACATTCGCCGAACCAATTGCGGCCGATATCTCCTGGTCCATCGATGCCGCGCCGCATGCCAGCGCGGAGCACTTCGAGATCAAGGATGCCCGTATCGACCTGCCGAAACACAAGATCAACCTTGGCAAAGTCGTCGCGCGCGGCCTCAAGTTAGCGCTGAGGCGGCAGATCGATGGCAGCTTTTCGGGCCTGCGGCCCCCGGCTCTGAAATCGGGCACCCATGCTGCTACCCAGACCAAGGGACGCGAAGACAGCCAGCCGTGGATCGTCGAACTGACCAAGGCCGAGGTCACAGATGCCGGTCTGCGCTTCGATGACAAGGCCGTAACGCCGGCAACGACGCAGGTGCTCGAACTCAACAAGCTGTCCCTGGAGAATTTCAGCACTGCGCCGAAATCATCGGCCAGTCTCACCGTCTCGGCCCGCCTCAACAAGAAGGGAGACCTGCAGGCAAATGGCACATTGCAGGCCGTGCCGTTTGCGTCCCGCCTGAAACTCGATGTGCGCGGCATCGAGCTCCTGCCCCTGCAACCCTATTTCGGCGAAAAGCTCAACGTCACCATCACCAAGGGGCAGGTCGCCGGCAAGGGAGAAGTGACGCTCAATCTGGCCGATAACGGCAGTGTGGGTGCCAGCTATCGCGGACAGGTCACGGTCGGAAATTTTCATAGCGTCGACAAGGCGAACAGTGCCGACTTCCTGACGTGGAAATCCTTCCACTTGGACAAGATTGATCTCAAGGCACTGCCGTTCGCGCTTGCCATCGGCGAGGTAGCCCTGTCAGACTTCTTTGCCAACCTGATCGTCAGTCCGGAGGGCAAGCTCAACCTGCTGCAATTGGTAAAGAAGGATAGCCCGCCCGAGGCCGCAGACTCGAATTCGGCGCCCTCCCCCACACCGCCACCGCTCAGCGCAGCAACCACTCCGCCAACGCCAGTGGTGGAGACTTCGCCACCGCCAATCCGGATCGACCAGGTCACTCTGCAAGGCGGCACGATCAACTTTGCCGACAATTTCATCAAGCCCAATTACTCGGCACACCTGACCGAGATCGGCGGTCGCATCACGGGGCTGTCATCCGCCGCCGATAGCGCGGCCGATCTGGACCTGCGCGGTGCTTACGATGGCGCGCCGGTTACCATCGCCGGCAAGCTGAATCCGCTCGCCGCGGTTGCCTCTTTGGACATCAAGGCCGAGGTGCGCGGTGTCGAAATGACGCCGCTATCGCCCTATGCGGGCAAATACGCCGGCTACGCCATCGAGAAAGGCAAGCTGTCGCTGTTTCTGGGCTACAAGATCGAAAACAACCGGTTGCAGGCGGACAACCGCATCTTCCTCGACCAATTGACCTTCGGCGATAAGGTCGAAAGCCCCGATGCCACCAAACTGCCCGTGCGACTTGCGGTGGCCCTGCTGAAGAACCGCCGCGGCGAGATCGATATCAACTTGCCGATCTCCGGCTCACTCAACGACCCGAAATTCTCCGTCGGCGGCATCATCGTTCAGGTCATCGTTAATGTGATTACCAAAGCCATCACGGCACCCTTTGCCCTGCTTGGTTCCCTGTTTGGCGGCGGCGCGGAACTTTCCCATGTTACTTTCGCCGACGGTCGCGTCACGTTGAACACGGCGATGCTGAAACGGCTGGAGTCTCTGGCCAAGGCGCTCGACGACCGGCCGGCACTGAAGCTGGAGATTACCGGTCGCGTCGATCCGGAAAAGGATCGAGAGGGCCTGCGGCTGGCCACGCTGGAGCACAAGGTGAAGGCACAGAAACTTGCGCAAATGGTTAAGGAGGGCAAGGAAGCCGGCGCCGCGGACGATGTGACGATCGACGACAAGGAATACCTCGCCCTGCTCGAACAGGCATACAAACAGGAGAAGTTCCCCAAGCCACGCAACTTCATCGGCATGGCGAAAACCCTGCCGCGCGACGAAATGGAAAAATTGATGCTGGCCAACGCACCGGCCAGCGACGACGATCTGCGCGATCTCGCTGGCCGGCGGGCCAAGGCGGTGGCGGACTGGCTGGCGGGAACCGGCAAGATTCCGCGAGAACGGATATTCCTGCTACCACCCAAACTAGCGGTTGATGGCAGCGGCCCGAAGGACGCGCCGCTCAGTCGGGTAGACTTTTCGCTGAAGTAGGGCCTGACCGCCGGGTTCAGGAACCGGCATCGTGATCGTGCACGCCGGCGCCGAAAGCGAGTTCCTTGAGCCGAAACAGCTCGTCGCGCGCGGCGGCAGCCTGCTCGAACTCGAGATTCTTCGCGTGTTCCTGCATCGCCTTTTCCAGCCGCTTGATCTCGCGTGCCAGGCTCTTCTCGCTCATAGCTTCGTACTTTGCCGATTCCTGCGCCGCCTTCAGCTCGCGTGCCGCCGCGTCGCTGTCGTAAACACCGTCGATGATGTCCTTGATGCGCTTCGTTACACCCTTCGGCGTGATGCCATGACGGACGTTGTACGCCAGTTGCTTGGTACGGCGCCGCTCCGTTTCGGCGATGGCACGTTTCATGGAATCGGTAACCCGGTCGGCGTACAGGATGGCGGTACCATGCAGATGTCGCGCAGCGCGGCCCATCGTCTGGATCAGGCTGCGTTCCGACCGCAGGAAGCCCTCCTTGTCGGCGTCGAGAATCGCGACCAATGACACCTCTGGAATGTCCAGGCCCTCGCGCAGCAGGTTGATGCCGACCAGCACGTCGAACTGGCCCAGGCGCAGGTCGCGGATGATCTCCACCCGTTCGACCGTGTCGATGTCCGAATGCAGATAGCGGACACGAATGCCGTTGTCGCCTAGAAAGTCGGTCAATTGCTCCGAGAGGCGCTTGGTCAGGGTCGTTACCAGTACCCGCTCCTGCTGCGCAATCCGTCTTTTGATTTCGCTCACAAGATCGTCCACCTGTGTGATGGCAGGGCGGACGATCACTTCCGGATCGATCAGTCCGGTCGGCCTGACCACCTGCTCCACCACCTGTCCTTGGTGCTGGCGTTCGTACTCAGCCGGCGTTGCTGAAACGAACACCGTTTGCGGCATCAGGCGTTCGAACTCCTCGAACTTGAGCGGCCGGTTGTCGAGCGCCGAAGGCAACCGGAAGCCGTAATTGACCAGGTTCTCCTTGCGCGAACGGTCGCCCTTGTACATGCCGCCGACCTGCGGAATGGTTACGTGGGACTCGTCGATGAACATGATGGAATCGGGCGGCAGATAGTCGATCAGCGTCGGCGGTGCTTCGCCCACCTTGCGGCCCGACAGATGGCGCGAATAGTTCTCGATGCCCTTGCAGAAACCAAGTTGCTCCAGCATTTCGAGGTCGAAGCGGGTGCGCTGCTCGATTCGCTGCGCCTCCACAAGTTTCTGTTCCCGGTAGAAAAACTCGCTGCGTTCACGCAACTCCGCCTTGATCGCTTCCACCGCCTTCAGAACGGTCGCCCGCGGTGTAACGTAGTGGCTGGACGGGAAGACGGTGAATCGTCCCAGTTTCTGCCGGGTGTGTCCGGTCAGCGGATCAAACAGCGTCAACGTCTCCACTTCGTCGTCGAACAGCGTGATGCGGATCGCGCTCTCGGCGTTTTCTGCCGGGAATACATCGATGACATCGCCACGCACCCGATACGTGCCCCGGTGGAAATCGATCTCGTTGCGCTCGTACTGCATTTCCGTCAGGCGCCGGATGATGTCGCGCTGGCCCATTCGCTCGCCCTGACGCAGGTGCAGGATCATGCTGTGGTAATCGACCGGGTCGCCGATGCCGTATATCGCCGACACCGTGCAAACGATCACGCAGTCACGGCGTTCCAGCAGACTCTTGGTCGCCGACAACCGCATCTGCTCGATATGCTCGTTGATGCTCGAGTCCTTCTCGATAAACAGATCCCGTGACGGCACGTAGGCTTCGGGCTGATAGTAATCGTAGTAGGAGACGAAGTACTCGATGGCGTTTTCCGGCAGGAACTCGCGGAACTCCGCATACAGTTGCGCCGCCAGCGTCTTGTTGGGGGCCAGCACCAGCGCCGGTCGGCCCAGCCGGGCGATGACGTTCGCCATGGTGTAGGTTTTGCCGGAACCGGTGACGCCCAGCAGCGTCTGGTACGAGAGGCCATCACCAATACCGTCGACGAGCAGGCGGATGGCCTCCGGTTGATCGCCGGCCGGCAGGAACGGCTGATGCAGCCGGTAGGGACTGCCGGAATAGCTAACGATTTGTTCAGGCATCAGAAATTTCGATTGTTGGCGCTATCGGAAGCGACGAAGGTAATCAGATATTATTGCGCGTTTGCCGAAATTTCCCGATCCAGGAGCACTGATGAGCACTTCACTCTTTACCGCCGTCGAAATGGCGCCGCGCGACCCGATTCTTGGCCTCAACGAAGCCTTCAACGCCGAAACCAACCCCAGCAAGGTGAATCTCGGCGTTGGCGTATACTTCGGCGACGATGGCAAGATTCCCCTGCTCACTGCCGTAAAGTCAGCCGAGGCGGCACGCCTCGCGGCACAACCGCCGCGCGGCTACCAGCCCATCGAGGGTACCCCCGCCTACAACGGCGCCGTGCAGAACCTGCTGTTCGGCAAGGATTCCGAGCTGCTGGCCGCCGGCCGCGCCATTACCTGCCAGTGCCTCGGCGGCACTGGTGCCCTCAAGGTCGGCGCCGACTACCTCAAGCGTCTGCTGCCCGACGCCACCGTCTACATCAGCAACCCGAGCTGGGAAAACCACCGCGCCCTGTTCGAGGCCGCCGGCTTCGCGGTCAAGGACTACGCCTACTATGACGCCGCCACGCGCGGCGTCGACTTCGCCGGCATGAAGGCCGACCTGGCCGCCATGCCTGCCAAGTCCATAGTCGTGTTGCACGCCTGCTGCCACAATCCCACCGGCGCCGACCTCACCGTCGCGCAGTGGAAGGAAGTCGTCGCCGCCATCAAGGAGCGCAACCTCGTTGCCTTCATCGACATGGCCTATCAGGGCTTCGCCGACAGCATTAAGGAAGATGCCGCCGCCCTCGACCTGTTCTCCGCCTCCGGCCTGCAATTCTTCGTTTCCAGCTCCTTCTCCAAGTCCTTCTCGCTCTACGGCGAGCGCGTCGGCGCGCTGACCATCGTCACCGCCAGCAAGGACGAGTCGGCGCGCGTTATGTCGCAGGTCAAGCGTGTCATCCGTACCAACTACTCGAATCCGCCCACCCACGGCGGCGCCGTTGTCGCCGCGGTGTTGTCCAGCCCCGAGCTGCGCCAGATGTGGGAAGACGAGCTCGCCGGCATGCGCGACCGCATCCGCGCCATGCGCACCAGCCTGGTCGCGAACCTCAAGGCCGAAGGCGCCCCGAACTTCGACTTCATCAACGTTCAGCGCGGCATGTTCTCCTACACCGGCCTCACCGCCGCCCAGGTGGAAAAGATGCGCGCCGACTACGGCATTTACGCCGTCGGCACCGGCCGTATCTGCGTCGCCGCGCTCAACACCAGGAACATCGGTTACGTGGCCAAGGCCATCGCCGCTGTACTGAAGTAAGTCGTTCAAGAACGAACAAGGGCGTCTGGTTTATTGCGGGCGCCCTTGTTCGTTGACGCTTAGCCGGCTCAGCGAGCGGCTCTCAGTTCCGGATCGGCGGCACGGCCGGAGATTGCCACCGGAGAACGGATTACGCTGGCGCTGCTGCGCATTTCGACGCTCGCCAGGCCTGAAATGGCGGCATTCTCCTGCCGGGAAACAGTCACCTGTCCTGAGGCCTGCATCAAGCCCGAGGAAAGCCGCAAGCCGTTGAGCCGGACCGCGCGGGCATCCGACGAGAACACACCGGACAGTCCCTCGAAGCCCGTGCTGCCACCGCGCACCACACCGCTTGTCCTGCCTGACGACCTGAGCGCACCCGCGAGATCGATGCGTCGCAGACTGCCGCGAACCACCTTGAAGGTACCTTCCGTGCGTAGCGCTTCGCCAAGGAGATTGAGCGCCGGGGCATTGGCGGCGACAAGCATCCTGACGCTTGCCTCGCCTTCGATGAGGGATGGTCCGCCCAGAGCATCCAGCAGTTTGCCTGACGCAACGTGCTGCAATTCAAGATTGATGGTCATGCGGGCTTCCTCGTGATCCCTCACGACCATCCCGCTGCCGCTGAACAGGCCGTCGTAGGCGCGACCTTCCAACTTGTCGATCGCGAAGCGTCCGGGCGTGAGTTGCCCATGGAGTTCAATAGCCGAGAACACCAGTCGTGGGCTGAAAGGCGCCTTCCACTCGTTCGCGACGACCGACAGCGACAGACCGTTCGGGCCGGGTACCGCCTCGGCTCGGAAATCGCCTGCATTCGGTCGTACAACAAATTTGGTCAGACCGTGCTGGACATCGAGTTCGGCGCGTCCTGCCAGGCCATCCAGCGACCCCCGGCCGAAATCGAGCGAGAGATCATCCACGTCAAGCCGCCGGATCGCGGAATTGCTCATGCCGGAAGGCTGAAACCAGCGGGAAATCCGCCCTAACCCGGCATCCTTGATACGAAGCCCTTCGACTCTTACTTCGCGGTACTGGTGGTCGCCGGTGAGCGAACCCAGTTCCGGCGCCAGACGCACAACCTCGGCAGTCGCATAGGTCGTAGCGCCGACGTTGACGTGTTCCAGAATGATGACAGGCAACGGTACGAAGCTGACGTGCAGATTGCCGATCGTCACTACGTCATCGAGCGCTCGGGAAAGACGCTGTTCGAACTGAGGACGATATTCGTCATACGGATAAAGCACCACGCGCAGTACGGCGAGAACCACGGCACCGGCAACTGCCATGGCCACGAGCGAACCAAGTTTGACCCGGGCCTTGCGTCCAGGAAGGCGGACTGGGGCAGACTGGATATCAGGGCTGTCTTCCTCACCGTAGGCCTTTTCGTATATGGCTTCTTCCTGCGCCTGCACGCGCCGCTGTCGCCGGGATGCCCACCAGGCCGCGACCGATGCCGGCAACGACTTCCGCGCCGGCGGCAGTGACATCGATTGCTCGCGCGGCCGCGTGGTGTTCTCCGTCATGCCGGAATCGACTGCCACTTCCTTGTCGAATACCGTAACGGCCGCCAATGAGTGCTCCCGTGCTTCTACGGCGACGGGCACCTCCTCAGTCAGTGTTGGCGGGCCGCCCATGCTCTGCGCCATCCTCGCAGCATGCGCGTCCAGCGACTCGATCAGATCCATCTGCAGAAGTTCGGCCAGCGCCGATTCGACCATCGCCGCATCGCCGGTCTTCTGTTTAAGCGCAGCGACGTCGGCAAACCCGTCGACAAGGATCAGAACCATGCGCAGATTGCGCTGCACCAGTCGCGTCCGTTCGCGCACGGCCTCGTCGCCCGCGGCCGTCTTGAAGAAAATCAGATCGTCGTTCATCCTCGCTTGACGGTTCGAGCCGAAATGTCTAATATCCGCGCCTCTTCAGTTCCCCGATAGCTCAGTCGGTAGAGCGACGGACTGTTAATCCGCAGGTCCCTGGTTCGAGCCCAGGTCGGGGAGCCAAAAGAATAACAAAGAATCAACGATATAGGCCACTCTCGAGTGGCCTTTTTCTTTGGTATTTCCTGCATCAAGGCGCATTTTTCTGGCAGCTTTTTTGTGTTGTTCACTTGCCACGATAGCGGATGATAACCGAATAGGTTTCTGGTGAAGAACCTGTGAACATAGAGAATTCATGCTCAAACTAACCAATATTGATCTGACGACAGACCATTCTGCTGCGCGCTACGTAAAAACAGAAATCGTCATCGTCACATTCGCCCGACAGGACGGCGAGTTGGTTAGCCTTGAAGGCCCGAACCGTTACCGGATAGGAGATGCCCTGATTACCGGCACGACCGGCAGTCGGTGGAGTGTTTCTCGTCACCGCTTTGACATGAAGTATCAGGCTGTTCCGCCCACCTTGGCTGGGGCAGATGGTCGCTACGAAGCGAGACCGATACCGGTTCTCGCCAAGCAAATTTCCGAGTTCTTCACCGCAGAACGTTCAGCCGGCGGTGATGTCCTTCGTGGAAATGCTGGAGATTGGCTGTTGCAATATGGGCCAGGGGATTTTGGGGTCGCCGAACACCACCGATTCATGCAGGTCTACAGGAAAATTGGGTAGCCAAATGGATTTCCGGTGAAAACTCTGTCTCAGCCTGGCTACCGAATGCCCACCCTCCTCGCCCGCCTTGAGCCTCTTGTCTACCGGCTGGCTGCCTATTTTGTCCTGTCTGTACTCGACGATCCGGCAGTGCTGGCGATGGCGTTTTGTTGATGGACGCGCCTGAATAAATTCTAGGCGTACTGCGGCGCGAAATCCGTTTCCGGCTGCTCGCTGGGGCCCTTTTCACCCCAGTAGGGCGATATCTTGCGCAACTGGGCAATGATGGGCGGCACGGCGGCAATCACCCGATCGACCTCGGCTTCGGTGTTGTAGCGCGACAGCGAGAAGCGGATGGTACCGTGCGCTGCGGTGTAGGGAATGCCCATCGCGCGCATGACGTGCGAAGGCTCCAGCGAACCCGAGGTGCAGGCCGAGCCGGACGAGGCGGCGATGCCCTGCTTGTTCAGGAGCAGCAGGATCGCCTCGCCCTCGACGAACTCGAAGGCGATGCTGGCGGTATTGGGCAGGCGGTTGGCGGTATCGCCGGTGGCGAAGGCTCGCGGCACCTGGGCCAGGATGCCGACCTCCAGCTTGTCGCGCAGGCGCTTCACCTCGGTGTTCTCGAAGGCCATGTGTTCCTTCGCCTGGGCGCAGGCAACGCCCAAGCCGACGATGGACGCCGAGTTCTCGGTGCCGGCTCGCCGGCCGCGCTCCTGATGGCCGCCGCGCAGGAAGGGACGGAAACGCAGGCCACGCCGCAGGTACAGCACGCCGATGCCCTTTGGCGCATGCAGCTTGTGGCCGGAGAGCGAGAGCATGCCGATCGTGCTGTTCTTCAGGTCGATGGGCACCTTGCCGACCGCCTGCACGGCGTCGGTGTGGAACATCACGCCGGCTTCATGCGCCATTCCGGCCATCTGCTCGATGGGGAAAATGGTGCCGGACTCGTTGTTGGCCCACATCGAGGTAACGAGCGCGATACGCGGCGAGAGCAGGGCCTTGTATGCGTCGAGATCGAGGCGGCCGCGCTTGTCGACCTTCAGGCGATGGATGGTGACGCCTTCCTTCTCCAGTTGGTCGCAGACCGACAGGATGGCCGGATGCTCGACGACTGTCGTGATGATGGCATTGCGCTCGGGCTGGGCCTTGAGCGCCGAGTAAATGGCGGCGGAGTTCGACTCGGTGCCGCAGGAGGTGAATACGATTTCCGAATCGTGCTCGGCGCCGAGCAGCTCCTGCACGCGGGCACGCGCTTCCTTGAGCGCTTGGCCGACCTTGTTGCCGAAGCTGTGCATCGACGAGGCGTTGCCGAACTGTTCGGTGAAGAAAGGCAGCATGGCCTCGACCACGCCCGGGTCGCAGGCCGTCGTCGCGTTGTTATCGAAGTAGATGGGTTTCATGTCAGTGGCCCCTCAGTGCCCGGTGGGCTTGTGCTGGCTGACCGGCAGTACGCGCACCATCTCGTTCAGCGCCTCGACGAGCTTCGACTGGATGCCGCCCAGCGTCGCCTGTTCCATCATGCAGCCGTGACAGGCGCCCTGCAGCTTGACGTAGATGTTGCGGCCCTCGACCTCGACGATCTCGATGTCGCCGTGGTCGCGCTGCAGTTGCGGGCGGATCTCCTCGATCACTTCCTCGATCTTGCGCATGCGCTGGTAGTTGGTCAGCTTGGGCTTGCCATTGACCAGGGCAGGCTTGGCTTCGACCACCGGCGCGGTGCAGCGCTCGCCGGCCACTTTGGTCAGGATTTCCTCGATGCCCTCGTGGCAAGTGGCGCAGCTGCCGCCGGCCTTGGTGTAGTTCGTGATCTGCTCGACCGTCGACAGGTTGTTGGCGCGTATCGTTTCCTCGATCAGCACGGCGTCTATGGCGAAGCACTTGCAGACAAGCGCGCCCTCCTCGTGGTCGTCCTTCCACACTTCGCCGCGGTAGTTGGCGATGGCCGCATGCAGCGCCTCACGCCCCATCACCGAGCAGTGCATCTTCTCGGGCGGCAGGCCGTCGAGGTAGTCGGCGATGTCCTGGTTGGTGACTTTGAGTGCCTCGTCGAGCGTCTTGCCCTTGACGATCTCAGTCAGCGCCGAGCTCGACGCGATGGCCGAGCCGCAGCCGAAGGTCTGGAAGCGCGCGTCGGTGATGCGCTCGCTCTCGGGATCGACCTTGAGCATCAGGCGCAGCGCATCGCCGCACGAGATAGAGCCGACGTCGCCGACGCCATTGGCCTCGTCAAGAACGCCCGAGTTGCGCGGGCTGAAGAAGTGTTCCTTGACCTTTTCGGAATAGTCCCACATGGCGCGCTCCTAGAAGCTGAAAGACTTGCCACAGCCGCAGGCGGCCTTGGCGTTGGGGTTGTCGAACTTGAAGCCGCTCTCGGTCATGGTGTCGATGAAGTCGATGGTCAGGCCATTGACCAGCGGCCTGGTGACCGGGTCGACGAACATCCTGATGCCGCCGACCTCGATGGTCGTGTCGTCCGCACCCGCTGTCGCGACCAGCCTCACGCCGTACTGGTAGCCGGAACAACCGCCTCCGGCGACGGACACGCGCAGGCCGGCGACCGGGGTTTCGGAAAACTTGATGAAGCGCTTGATGGCCTTTTCGGCACTCGGTGTCAGTTGGATCACGGCTCTCTCCTTGGGGAAGGTCTACCAAGGAAGTGCAAAGCCCGTGCCACGCGCTCCGGAATATGAAAACGCTTTGGCGGCAGTGACTTGGCTTGGGAAACCGCTTGTCGCAAACGCGACAAGTCAGCCGATCAGAACTTCGTAGGCGTTGCGAAGCAGTGCGAGTTCGACCGGCGGCAGGCCGCGCGCCTCGGTGATGGCGACGAAACGGCCGCCGATGGCTTCCGCCGCCGCGAAGGGGGGATCGATGCTGGTGAAGCCGGCCAGCAGCACCGGCACGACGCCGTCGACGGTATCGACGTCCATCCGGAAATCGGCGACGACCTCAAGCGAACCGGCGGGCAGCGCCATGCGTTCCTCGGCAACAGTCAATGGCCCACGGGCCAGCACCGTGTCGGGGAAGCGCAGGAAGCGCGTGCGCGCGCTGGTCTTCTGCTTGTGGAACAGAATCAGCCGCGGCGCAGCGCCACTCATCACCACATGTCCGCCGGCGCGCGCAGGCGCTCGACCGGCTTGTCGCCGAGCAGGTGCTCGTCGAAAATGGCCGCGACGTCGTCCTTGCTGACGCCCGAGTAGAACACCCCCTCTGGATAGACGAGCACGTTCGGTCCCTGGCCGCAGGGGCCGATACAGCCGCAAGGCGTGACCATCACCTTGTCGAAGCACTGGCGCTGCTGGAACTGGAACATGAACTCGTCCACCACCTCGGCGCAGCCGTTCTGGCCGCAGGAGCCGCGCGGATGCCCCGGCGGCCGCTGCGTCGCGCAGACGAAGACATGCTTCTGCGGTCTCGGCATGCGCTTACGCCTCGACGAACTTGAAGCAGCCCTTCGGGCAGGTGCGGCCGCAGGCGCCGCAACCGATGCAATCCATCGCATTGTGGACGACCATCATGGCCTTGGCGTCCTCGTCGTCCCAATCGTCGTCGACCTCGTCGTCGCCGCGGTCCTGCAGGGTCAGTACATCGCGCGGACAGACCTTGAAGCAGCGGCCGCAGCCGATGCAAACCTTGGAGTCGATGGACTCCACATAAACCGGGGTCCAGGGGGTACCGCCCCGGGTAACGGCAGCAGCGGCAGTCATGGTGTCATCCTTTCTGCAAAGTGGTCAAACGTGAATTCGCTTCCGCCCAGGCGCGGCAGGCATCGAAGGTCGATTGCGCCAGCGCCGGGATTTCCTCGTAGGCGGCGGGCAGCCGCTCCTCGACCAGGTCGTGCATCTGGCCGGCCCATTCGCTGGCGATGCGCTTGAGCCGCTTCACTTCCTTTTCGAGGTCCTTGATCTCGTCTTCCGACATGGCTACATCCCGGCAACTTCCGGGTACTTGCCGACGATCTCCAGCGCAACGGAGAGCAGCTTGTCCGACTCGGTCTTCATCTTCGACAGGCTCTCGAAGCCGAAGCGATGCACGTCGCGCAGCGTGCGGTCGAGCGCGATCAGCTTGCCCACCGAGATCAGCACGCGGCCGAAGCCCTCGTGGGTCAGGTGCACCATCGGCACGGCCATCATTCCGCACTCCTTCTCGATCAGCACCGCGATGGCGTTGTAGAAGGCTTTGACGCGCGACAGCGTTTCCTCGTCTGGATCGCCGACCAGCGGGATTTCCGCCTTGCGCGCCTTGGTCAGCACCAGCGGATCGAGGATCGCCTCGGCCGGCTGTCCGTCCCAGATGCCGTAGCTGTCGAGCGCGCGCAGCTGGCGCAGCATCTCCTTGATGAAGTCGGTTTCAAGAACTGGATCGGTGGCAGCCATCATGCGTCTCCGCGATTGAAATTCATTCGGTCCAGCCCTCCTCCGCCATGCGGTCGAAACGGCCGTTGTCCTTGTCCCTTCCGAGCGCCTTTTCGACCCAGGGCACGCCGCCATCGCGCACGGCCTTCTGGAGTTCGCCGAGCAGGCGCTCGATATTCGTTTCCTCTTCGAGGCGGATCGGCTGCACGCCCGCGGCGATCAACTGCCGCACCGCCGAGCCGCCGACGGCCAGGCAATACACCGCCGCGCAGCCCTTCAGCGTCGCGATCTTGGTCGGCAGCTTGTTGTCGTTGCCGTCCATGGTCGTGTCGTCGGCGAACTCGGCCACCGAGACGAGCTTGGCCCGCTCGCCGTCGAGGGCGAAGATGGCGAAACCGACCGAGGCACCGAAGTGCTGGTTGACCCGCACGCGGTCATCCGTGGCAAACGCGACCTGGAGCATGGCGGGCACCTCGTCAGTGCTTGACCACGCCAGGTCCAGCTTCCTCGACAGGGCGGAAGATGGAGCGGTAGGCAGG
>DASRXN010000177.1:0-3634 GCA_035654135.1 Rhodocyclaceae bacterium
GAAAGGCGCGCACCATATTGCCCACCACCGCAGCCCTGCCGGCCGGCAGATGGAAGCTGGTGATATAGCTGGCCGGATAGGCGTCGAGCAACCCCGGTGGCGCGATGACGAAAAAATTGACCCGCATCGAGTCCCAGTCCAGCTTGCGCAGCGAGGTAATCGGCGCCGAGAATGTGGCGCCGGCCACCGTGTAGGTCAGTTCGTCGCCGACCTTGAGGCCGAGCGTCTCCGCCAGTCCCTGCTCGACCGAGAACTGCGGACTTCGTGCCTCGCCATGCCAGCGCCCCGCCGATACCGTATTGCCGGGGGGCAGACCGGCCGTCCAGGAGAGATTGAATTCCCGCTCGACCAGGCGTTGCGCCCGTTCCTCGGCAAAGTCGGCCGGCACCACCGGGCGTCCGTTCACGGCCGTCAAGCGTCCGCGCACCATCGGCTCCAGCATCGGCGCCGACAACCCGTGGGTGGCGAAGAAGTCGGTGAAGGCTCCGCGTTGCCCCGGCTGCAGGTTGATGACGAAGCGGTTGGGGGCATCGGCCGGTACGCGGCTGCGCCAACTGGCCAGCAGGTCGTCGCGGGCGATGGTGAGCAGCAGCAGGGTCGTCAATCCCAACCCGAGCGCCACCGCCTGGGCCACCGTGCCGCGCCAGCGCCGGCGCAGGTTGGCCAGACCGAGACGCCAGGGGCTGAAGCCATGGTTGCCGTGCCGCCCTGCGCGGCTCAGCAGGAGCAACAGGCGCGCTGCACCACCATACAGCGCGATGGCTGCCACAAAACCCCCGATGACGATCAGACCCAGTTTCGCCTCACCGGCTACCCAGATCATCAACAGCGAAAGCAGTGCCCCACCCAGGCCATAGGCCGCAAACAGCGTCGGCTCGGCGGCATCCCATTCCCGCCGCAAGACACGGATCGTCGGCACGCGACGCAGCCGCAGCAGGGGCGGCAGCACGAAACCTGTCACCAGCGTCAGTCCGACGGCCGCGCCGTGCGCCCACGGTCGCCAGGAGGGCATGGGCAGATCCTGGCTCAGAAACCCCGCCAGCATCGCCTGCAGGCCCCATTGGATCGCAAAGCCAAGCACGCCGCCGGCAGCGGTGGCCAACACGCCGAACAGGATGAACTCGCCGCCGTGAATGGCGAGGATCTGGCCACTCCCAGCGCCGAGGCAGCGCATCACGGCACAGCCATCGAGATGCCGGCGCAGATAGCGGTCCGCAGCCAGGCCGACGGCAACGGCGGCCAGCACCACCGTCAGCAGCGCGGCCAGGCGCAGGAAGCGGCCGGCACGATCGAGCAGGTTGCGAATTTCCGGCCGGGCATTGTCGAGACTTTCCAGGCGCTCGCCCCTGCCCAGGCGCGCTTGCGCCCAGGTGCGGAAACCCTCGACGGCCGCGGCATCGCCGGCCAGGTGAAGCCGCCAGCCAACCCGGCTGCCCGGCTGGATCAGCCCGGTCGCCGGCAGGTCGGCCAGGTTGATCAGCAGCCGCGGCGCCAGCGCGAAGGCATTGATGCCGCGATCCGGGTCCAGGGTCAGGACCGCCGACGTCGTCAGCGTCAGCGCGCCAAGCCGCAAGCTGTCCGAGCCAAGTGCGCCGGTGAGCCGCTCGTCCGGCCAGGCGCTGCCCGGTGCCGGCACCTGCCGCGTTTCGGCGTCCGGCACATCGAGCGCCGATGCAATACGCAAGGCGCCGCGCAGAGGATAGTTGCCGCTGACGGCCTTGATCTCGGCCAGCTGAGCTGACTCACCGGCCATGACCATGCTAGGGAAACTGGCGCTCTCCGCCAACTGCAGGCCGCGCCGGCGTGCCTCGGCGCGAATGTCGTCATTCCACGGATGATCCGCCGACAGCAGCAGATCGCCGCCCAGCAGCTGGTGCGATTGCAATGTCAGGCCCTGCTGCACCCGGTCGGCGAGGAAGCTGACGCTGGTCAGCGCCGCCACCGCCAGCGCCACCGCCAAGCCGAGCACCGTCAGTTCGCCGGCGCGCCAGTCTCGGCGCAGCATCTGCCAAGCCAACCTGAGCGTGTTCAAAGCTCGCGCAGCGCGCCGATCGCTTGTTCGACGCGTTCCAGGGCGATCACCTCGATGCCCTTGATTGCCTGCTTCGGCGCGTTTGCCTTCGGAATCAGCGCATGGGTGAAGCCCAGCTTTGCCGCCTCCTTCAGCCGCTCCTGGCCGCGCGGCGCCGGGCGGATCTCGCCGGCAAGACCTACCTCGCCGAAGGCGACCAGCTTGGCCGGCAGCGGCCGGTTGTTCAGGGATGAAACGATAGCCAGCAGCACCGCCAGGTCGGCGGCCGGCTCCTGGATGCGCACGCCACCAACGGCATTGACGAATACATCCTGATCGAAGCAGACGACGCCGGCGTGGCGATGCAGCACCGCCAGCAGCATGGCCAGTCGCTGGGCGTCGAGGCCCACCGTCAGACGGCGCGGGCTGGGCGAATGGGCCGTGTCGACCAGCGCCTGGACCTCGACCAGCAGCGGCCGCGTACCTTCCTGGGTGACCATGACGCAGGAACCGGACACTTCCTGGGCGTGCTGCGACAGGAACAGCGCCGACGGATTCGACACACCGCGCAATCCCTTGTCGGTCATGGCGAAGACGCCCAGTTCATTGACGGCACCGAAACGATTCTTGACGGCGCGAACCAGGCGGAAGCTGGAATGCGTGTCGCCCTCGAAATAGAGCACGGTGTCGACGATGTGCTCCAGCACGCGCGGCCCGGCCAACGCACCCTCCTTGGTGACATGGCCGACCAGAATCACGCAGATGCCACTCTGCTTGGCCAGCCGAGTAAGTTGCGCGGCGCATTCGCGTACCTGCGCGACGGAGCCCGGCGCCGATTGCAGCGCCTCGGAGTACAGCGTCTGGATCGAATCGATCACCGCCACCAGCGGCTTTTCCTTTTGCAGCGTGGCGAGTATTTTCTCCAGGCCGATCTCGGGCAGCAGGCGCAGGCCGCGCGTTTCCAGCTGCAATCGCCGCGCCCGCAACGCTACCTGTTCCGCCGACTCCTCGCCGGAAACGTAGAGCACCGGCTGACCCGCCTCGGCCAGTCTCGATAGTGCCTGCAACAGGAGCGTCGATTTTCCGATGCCCGGATCGCCGCCGATCAGCACCACGCCGCCGGCCACCAGGCCGCCGCCAAGCACGCGGTCGAATTCCTCGATGCCGGTCGCCTGGCGCGGCTCCTCGCGCGGCCGAATCTCGGCGAGGTCCCGCAACTGACTTTCACCGGCCAGCGCGGCATAGCGGTTGCTGCCGCTTGCTGCTGCCTCGGCGATGGTTTCGACCAGGGTGTTCCACTGCCCGCAGCCAGGACACTGGCCCTGCCATTTCGGGCTGCTGGCGCCGCATTCGGTGCAGGTGTAGACGCTCTTCGGCTTGGCCATCCTAGTCCTCAATCACGGGCACGCGGGCCGTGACGGCACAGAACAGTTCATAGCTGATGGTGCCGGCCGCCGTCGCCACTTCGTCGGCGGGCAGGCCCTCGCCCCACAGGGTCACCGTGTCGCCAACGCTGACTTTCGGCATTTCCGTCAGGTCGACACAGAGCTTGTCCATCGACACCCGACCGAGCGTGCGCGTCCGCCCGCCGGCCACCAGGACCGGCGTGCCGGTGGGTGCATG
>DASRXN010000178.1:0-2548 GCA_035654135.1 Rhodocyclaceae bacterium
GGCCGATACATGCCGGCGCAGCATGGCGCGCAGCCGCGCCCGCAGCTCGCCGACGCCGAAAGGCTTGGTCAGGTAATCGTCGGCGCCCGCATCCAGCGCCGCGATCTTGGCATCCTCGGCCGAGCGTGCCGACAACACCAGCACGGGAACCAGGGACCAGGCACGCAGTTCGCGTATCAGGTCAACACCATCCTTGTCCGGCAAACCGAGATCGAGCAGGATCAGGGACGGCATGTCTGCGGCAATCTGCTCCAGCGCGGCCGCGGCATTGGCTGCCTCCGCGACCTGATAACCATCTTCTGCAAGCGCCGCGCGGACAAACGCGCGAATCTGCGGCTCGTCTTCGACGATCAGGATCGGGGCACGTTCTTCAGCCACCCTGCTCATCCTCCACCGCCGGCGGCCGCCCCACCGGCAGCGTGAACGAAAAGCTGGCGCCGCCGGCCGGCCGGTTCCCGGCCCGGATGCGGCCACCGTGCGCTTCGACGATCGCGCGGCAAATGGCAAGCCCCAGGCCTACTCCCGACCCGGCGCCTTCCTGGGCACCGCGCTCGAACAGGCCGAAAATCGTCTCCTCGCTGCCGGCCGGCACGCCCGGCCCGCAATCGGCCACCGCCACCTCCACCCAGTCGCCCTGCCGCCGGGCACTAACCGTGATGGCCCCCTGCGGGGCATATTTGACGGCGTTCTCCAACAGGTTGCACAGTACCCGCTCCAGCAGCACGGCATCGAATTCCAGCAAGGGCAGGTCGGCGGCAAGATCGACATGCACCTCCCGCGAGCGCAGCACCGGCTCCATCGCCTGCAGGCCAGCGCCCACCACTTCCTCCAGCGGCTGCCATTCCTTGCGCAACGTCGACCGGCCCACCTGGAGCCGCGCCATGTCGAGCAGATTGTCCACCAATCCCGCCAGCCGCAACGACTGTTCGCGCAACGCCGTCGCGGCGTTGGCCTGCGTTTCCGGCAAGGGCGGACGCGCGAGCGCCAGCGAGTCGGCAAGACCGACCAGCACCGTCAGTGGCGTCCGCAGGTCGTGTGAAACGGCCGACAGCAAGGCGGCACGCAGCCGCTCCGACTCCATGTTCACCGTCGCCTCCTGCGCCACCTCGACATAATGGATGCGTTCGATGGCGATCGCCACCAGTGAGGCCACCGTTTCCAGCAACGGCCGATGAATCTCGGCAAAGATCGAAACATCGACATCGCTGGCCGTGATCTGGAGAACGCCGCGCGTCTGCATCGGCGAACGCAGCGGCAGCAGCAATGCCGGCGCGTAACCGCTTTCCTGAGCCGCCAGCGTCATGGCCTCGCCATGTTCGAAGACGGCCCGGACATGCGGATGGTCGTCGGCGATGGGCGGCACATGCAGCGTCGCCTTGCCGCCCACTTCGTCGGCGAGGAATCGCTGCACGGTTTCGGCGACCTGCGCCACCGTCAGTACACCGGAAAGCTCTCGCGCCATCTCGTACAGCGCCTGCGTGCGGACCTCGCGCTGCGCCGCATCCTGAGCGCGCTCCTGCAGGCGCGCCGCCAGCTGGCCAATCACCAGTGCCACCACCAGCATCACCGCGAACGTGATCAGGTACTGCGCATCGGCCACCGCCCAGGAAAATCGCGGCGGCACGAAGAAGAAATCGAACAAGGCCACACTGACGAAGGCGGCAACCACCGCCGGTCCGCTGCCCAGACGTGCGGCCACCAGTGCGACGACCGGCACGAACAACATCGCAACGTTGGTGGGATCGACGATCGACAGCAGCGGCAACGCCAGCAACGTCGTTGCCGCGCACGCCAGCAGGGCCCACCAATACCGAGAATAGGTCCCGAACACTCCCTTGACCTCAAGCCATGACCATTCCCATGTTAAGGGTCACGAAATAAAAATAGGGTAAAAATCCGGCTCCCTCGCTACCGCACCCGCCGCGCACCAGCTCAGTCGTTCAGCACCAGACGGTAGCCGACGCCCGACTCGGTATGGATATGGCGCGGCATGGTCGGGTTTGCCTCCAGCTTGCGGCGCAGACCGGTCATGTAAACCCGCAAGTAGTGGTTATCCTCGACGTGGCTGGGCCCCCACACCTCCCGCAGCAACTGTCGATGCGTCAGCACTCTGCCGGCGTTGGCAATCAGCTGGGTCAGCAGGCGGTATTCGATCGGCGTCAGGTGGACAGCGCTGCCGGCCTTGGTGACCGAACGATTCGCCAGATCGACTTCGACGTCGCCGAAACGGACGACCGGTTCGCCTCCCTGGGTACCGACCGCCCGACGCAGCAGGGCGCGCATGCGGGCCTGCAGTTCGGCGACGCCGAACGGCTTGGTCAGGTAGTCATCCGCGCCGGCGTCGAGCGCCGCCACTTTGTCGCTCTCATCGACGCGCGCCGAAAGGATGAGGATCGGCAGGCTCGACCAGCCGCGGATGTCGCGCACCACCTCCACGCCATCGCAATCCGGCAGGCCGAGATCGAGGATTATCAGATCCGGCTTGCGCGTGCCTGCCTCGACCAGTCCGCGCGCGGCCGTCGCCGCTTCATACACCGTGCAGTTCTCC
>DASRXN010000179.1:0-2263 GCA_035654135.1 Rhodocyclaceae bacterium
GCTCGGTGGCGGGTATGTCGTCCGATTTATCCTATGAAACAACCATCGCTCAAATGGTGCAGCAAATTCGGATACTCAGGCAATGCGCTACCGCTTTTGCATATTTGAGCAGCCCTTGGCTCATTGTCAGAATTTGATGGCTTCACTTCTGCTTCCGGCTGTAAGCGGGCCTACTTGGCGTACCGCCACGGCTGACTTTTTCCCGACCCCGCCGCGTCAGTACGCCACGCCGAGCGCCTCGCAGAGGAAGCCCATGAACGGCACGGCGACGGCGAAGCGGGTGCCGGCCAGTTTGACCAGTCCCGGCCTGGTCGCCTCGTCGAAGGACAAGGGCGCCAGGGCGATGAAATCCTTGCGCTTGAGGTCGTCGATGGCTGGATGATCGGCCGCGTAGCCGCGCGGCGGCCGCGCCAGGCTGTCGCCCGCCAGTGCGAACTGCGTGGCGAATTTGCGGTCGTCGCGCGCCGCGAACCAGCGGTCGGGCTGGGCGGCGATCAGGTCGCGTATGCGCCCCAGCGCGTCGGCCTCGGGATGCCAGCAGCCAACACCGAAGAAGCAGCCGTCGGTAGCGATATGCACGTAGAAGCCCGGCGCATGGACGTCCTTGCCCAGCTCGTGGCGGAACTGGATGCCGATATTCGTCTTGTACGGGCTCTTGTCGCGCGCGAAGCGCGTGTCGCGGAACACCCGCATCAGCGAGCCGCCCATCTTGCGCGGCTCGGCGCGGAAATGCGGCGCGACCTTTGCCAGCGATGGCGCCATGGCGGCAATGAATTCCAGCGCCGGCTCGCGCACCAGCGCCTCGTAGCGCGCCTTGTTGGCCTCGAACCAGGCGCGCTCGTTGTTCGCTTCCAGTTCGTCGAGGAAGTTGAGGGTGGCTTTGGAGAACATCGGCTTACCTCCCGGCACGGGGGCCAGTCACGACTGACGTTGGCGGATAATGCCGTGGCAATGCGTGGCACTCTGACCGAATGATGGCAGCGTATCAGGCCAGCCGAAACGACACAACCATGCCACCTGTCCCGGTGCATGATGCACGCCCCTCACTAGGCAATCGACCTGTTTGGCGGTATTGGAGCCTCGCTTATGGTAGGTTGCATTCAAGTCGGTTTTGCTGGCAACCAGCGCTTACACAGGAAGAAAATGTTTTCCGGTTACGCGGAATCCTTTGGCATTACCGAACATGACGGGGCCATCGCCCACCCGGCCTGGCTGCCCTGAATGATTCCCAATCGGGCGTATACGCTCAAGGTCCTGCGGCTCATGGGCGACCATGAGCCGATACTCATGCTCACGGGTGATGCGGATGGCTACGGCACGCGCTGGACGCTCGGCGGACAGCAGGTCGAGCCCGCCATTGCCCGTTATCTCATGGATGAAGCATTCATCATCGAGCAGGGAAGGACCGGGTTCGGTGCCAAACGGCTGGTGCTGACCGCTGCCGGCGTTCAGTTCAGGAATGAGGGTCTGCTCTGGTGGGCCGGCTTGAATGTACTGCAGCGTTTGAGGGCCACGATCTTCGGCTGACCTGCGCTTCGTTGCCTGAAGCGACATGAAGAGGAACTTTTTCCATCACCGCTGGACGAATAAGCGTTCGCCGGGTTGCTGCATTTCGGCCACGGCAACTTGGGAACAACTTGTCCACGTCAAGAAAACGGAAAGGGAAAACCACATGAAATCAACTCTTCAAGATCGTCGCCAGTTTCTGAAACTGGGAGGCATCGCGCTGGCGATGATTCCTATCGTCTCCGCCTCCGGTAACGCCAGTGCCGCAACGAATGCCACGATGCGGGCATCCCTCAAGTATCAGGACAAACCCGAAGGTGACAAGCATTGCGCCACATGCCTGCAATTCATCCCCGGCAAAACCGCCAAGGACAAGGGCGGCTGCAAGCTGATGCCAGGCGATTCCGAGATTTCGCCGCAAGGCTATTGCGTGGCCTGGGCGAAAAAGTAGCGCTCGCCTGAAAGATTCGTGGCTTCAGGCTCAATACGAGCCTGGAGCAGCAAAATTCTGGAACTTGGTGTATTCGCCGAGGAAGGTGAGCTTGACAGTGCCGGTGGGGCCGTTGCGGTGCTTGCCGATGATGACCTCGGCGACGCCCTTCTCCGTCGTGTCCTGCTTGTAGTATTCCTCGCGGTACATCATCAGGATGATGTCGGCGTCCTGCTCGATGGCACCGGATTCGCGCAGGTCGCTCATCAGCGGCCGCTTGTCGTTGCGCTCTTCGACTTTCCGGGAAAGCTGCGACAAGGCAATGAT
>DASRXN010000180.1:0-19456 GCA_035654135.1 Rhodocyclaceae bacterium
CCGTGCAGTAGTACGGATAGACGCCTTCCTTGTCGGCCTTGAACTTGAGCGACACCGTCTTGCCCGGTTCGACCGAGGCATGAACGTTGTAGGTCGAGACCGTGAAGCCATGGGTCTCATCCTGGGCCCGCTCCAGGTTGGTCAGGTTGATGGTGACCTCGTCGCCCACGTCCACCTCGATGGTTTCAGGCGTGATGTGCGAGCGGATCAGGGTACCGAACACCTCGACCTTATTGCCCTTCCTGACCGTCTTTTCCTCACCGGCCCGGACGGCGCCCGGATGCGGCTTGTCGGTGCGGCTGTTGGTGCCGACCTTGTAGCGCACGGCCGGCTTCAGCTTGTTGGCGTCGATGGCGACGACATAGTGCGGCTCGCCCAGAGGCAGCGGCATGTCGTACAGCAGCTGCATCTTGTCGTTGCTGATGTCGATCAGCTGGTGGTTCTGCGGATGCAGCGGCCCAACCGGATTGAAGCGGTCGATCGACAGCTTGTTCAGCGCGACCAGATAATGTCCCTTGGGATCGACGGAATCGCCTTCCATGGTCATCAGGTGGCCGATGTTGTAGTGCACGCTGAGCTTGTCGAGTACCTTGCCTTCACAGTAGTCCCACTTGGCGACCTGGCTATCCACGTACAGGGAGGTGTAGGCGACGCACTTCTTGGAGTCGTACTGGGTATGCAGGGGGCCAAGGCCAAGTTGCACCTGCTTGTCCAGCGCGTCCTTCATGCCGATCACCGGGATGCCGTACGGATCCTTCGACTCGAACTTGCCGGCCTTGATGGCAGCCATGATCTTCTCGAAGGAATAGACGGACACGTGGGTGTCGAGCTTGCCGGCGACGATCATGAACTTGCCGTCCGGGGTGACGTCGACGCCGTGCGGCGACTTGGGTTCCGGCACCAGGAAGAGGATGCCTTCCTTGATGGCGGTTTCCATCATCAGCACGTTGTGGCCGTTGATCTTCTTGGCCTTGCCCTGGGCGACCAGTTCGGCGGCCTTCTTCCAGTTGATCACGTGCATGTAGTCGGTGTCCTTGGCGGAGCAACCGGCTTCATACGGGGGGCGACCCTTCTCGATGCCGCCGACGTAACGCTCGGAGCAGAAGGAGTTGGTGAACGACCAGCCGTCGGACGGGCCCTTGCCGGCATCCGACAAGTCCTGCGAGTAGGGCGGCAGTTCAAGCGAGAAGGATTGTTCCGGCTTGATCAGGCCTTCCTTGCGGTCGAATTTCCAGTAGGTGACGGCGCCGCGATAGGTCTCATTGAACTGCTCGAGGGGCTGGAATTTCCTGTTCTCCATCGGAGAAGGGTATTGCGCGGCTTCGATGATGTATTCGGTGTTCTGGGTGACGAAGGCGCCGCCGTGCTCCGACTTCATGATCGGGTTGACCACGATCTGCTTGGTTTCGAAATCGCGCAGGTCGACCACGGCGATGCGCGGATTGGCCTTGTCGTTGATGAACAGGAACTGGCCGTCGTACTTGCCATCGGTCTCGGAGATCGCCGGGTGGTGGGTGTCGCCCCAGGTGATGTCCTTGCCGTCGATGCGGCCGCCGGCCAGTACTTTCTTCGACTCTTCGTCGAAACCATAGCCCTGCCAGGGTTCCGGCGTGAATACGGCCAGGTACTTGAGGATGCGCATCGAGGGGATGCCATAGACGATGATCTGGCCCGACTGGCCGCCCGAACTGAAGGCGACGAATTCGTCACGCTTGCCGGTCGGCACGTAGGTCTTCGACGCCGCCAGCAAGTCCTGCTGGCTCAGGCCCCGCCGCTTCATCACGTCCTGCAGCGATTCGGCACTCCAGCCCGCCGTCGCGCCCAATCCCAACCCCGCCGCCAATAACAGCGTGGTCGTCCGCTTGGTGAAAAATTTCATGGTTTGGCTCCCGTTAGGTCACTAACCCGGGGTCGGAAAGCGATAATCCCGGTCCTCCCATCGCCGCGTACGGCTGCGGCAATTTGTCGCAGCACTATCCGCTTGCAAACCGCGGATATCCTTGATGGCAGTCAATTTTGGCACCGCCGGCCGGCAGAACCAGGTCTAGTGGGAAGTTCCGGCCGAGCGGGTGATCTTGTTGTACAGGTTGTATTTGCCCACCGGCTTGTCCATCGGAATGCGCTTAACTTCCTTGAACGTGGCGGCGTCGAAGACCACCAAGGCGCCGCCGTCGTCCTTGCGCTCCCACAGACTGGCCAAGGCGTATTTGCCATCGCGGGTGAATTCGATGTGGGCCAGCGTCTTGCCAGGACTGACTTTCACCTCGGCCACCTTCTCCAGGCTGCGCTTGTCGATAACCTGGAGCGTGTCCTTGGCCTTGCTCATCATCGAGTCGGTCCAGGCGTAGGGCGAGTTCTCGTGGCTGCGCATGAAGAAACCGGGGCCGAGGGTGGCAATGGCCTTGATCGGCGTCCAGTCCTTCATATCGATGACGCTGATAACGCCTTCCTTCAAGTTGGGCGAGGCCATGACCGGCCGACCATGCCATTCCCAGGTGATGCCGGAACCGAGGTGGGGCATGCCGGGCAGGCTGAGGTCAGCGATCTTTTTGCGCGCATCCAGATTGACCACCTGCCCCTTGCCGGCTTCCCGGCTGGCACCCATGAGCTCGGTGTAATCCTGGGTGAAGAAGAAATCGTCCAGCGGTTCGGAGAGAAAGGTCCGGCGCGGGTTGAGATAGCCGGGGATGAAAGCGCCTTCCTTGTACTGGAAGTCATGGATCATGCCTGTCGGGACGTCCTCCGCCTTGGGGTCGTAACTAATTTCCCAGACCTCGGGCACGTCCTTCAATGCGGCGACGAAGCTCTTGCGCGGCGCGGCGTCGTAGACCGCCGAGACGCGCGAACTTTCCTTGCCGTCCTTGTCCTTGACTGGATGAACCTTGAGCAGGTTGAGGTCGCCGTCGAGCAGCACCAACGTGTGGGGCAAGTAGTTGGCCACGGCGACGTGCTTGCCATCCTCGGAAACGGCGACATTGCGGGTGTTGATGCCGGCCCGGACTTCGGCGACCACGGCCAGGTTCCAGATGTCGTACTTGGTGATCCAGCCGTCGCGCGAGGCGAAGAAGACGTAGCGGCCATCCGATGTGAACTTCGGCCCGCCGTGCAGCGCATAGCGGCTCGGGAAGCGGTGGATCGGTTCCAGCTTGTCGCCGTCAAGTACGGTGACGTGATGGTCGCCAACCTCGACGACGATGAACAGGTTCATCATGTCCACACCCTCGAATACCGCGGCGGGCCTTGCCGGCAGACTGCCAGGGGTGTGCGTGACGATGCGCGAAGCACGGATATCGGCCTCGGTCCAGTTCGGTGCCGGCGTGACCGGCGTGTAGATCCAGTCGGCGAGGGCGGCGATTTCCTCCTTCGACATCTTGTCGGCGAAGGGTTGCATCTGCGTCGCGGCGCGGCCTTCCGTGATCGTCTTGATCGCCTCCGGCTTCCTCAGGCGCTCCAGGCTTTGCGGCAGCAGGGCCGGGCCGGTGATGCCCAGCCGGTCCGGGCCGTGGCAGACAGCGCAATGTTCCTGAAACAGTTTGGCCGGCTCGGCGGCGACGGCATTCTGGCCGAGGAACGCCAGGCCGATGGCAAGCACGACTCTCATGAGATTTCTTCGTCGGTGAGGTAACAGCCCGGATCCTCTGCCCAGGGGTCGTCGGTCAGCTGGTGGGCGCGCACGCGGGTGTTGCCGCCACAGATGGCAAAGTGCCGGCAGGTGGCACAACGGCCGCCAACGACGCGCGGCGAGCGCTTGAGGCCGGCCATCAAAGGATCGGAGATGTCGTTCCAGATCGCGGAGAACGGCCTCTGGCGGATATTGCCGAGCGTGTGGTGCCACCACATGGTGTCCGGATGGACATTGCCGAGATTGTCGATGTTGGCGACATTCACGCCGCTGGAATTGCCGCCCCATTGTTCGAGCTTGGCCCGCATGTGCCCTTCCAGCGCCGGAAAATTGCGCCGCACCCAGAACAGCAGCCAGGCGCCGTCGGCATCGTTGTTGCCGGTGGTGTAGTCGCGCGCCAGCCCCTGCCGCTGGTGGCCCCAGCAGGTGTCGAACAGCAGGTCCATGGCCAGTCGCGTCATCCGGTGATGGGCATCGTTCCTGCGATTCGTGTTGCCGCGGCCGGCGTAGTTGAGATGGGACAGGTAGAAGCGCGGAATCTTCTCGCTTTCGATCAGGCGCAGCAGTCCGGGCAAATCGTGGAAGTTGTCGCGCGTGAGCGTGAAGCGCACACCCACCTTCAGGCCGGCATCGCGGCAGAGCCGGAGCGCGTTCATCGAGGCGGCGAAGGCGCCCTCCTTGCGACGGAAACGGTCATGGGTATCTTCGAGGCCGTCGATGCTGATGCCGACGTAGTGAAAGTCAGTCGCGGCGATACGCCGCGCCATGGCCTCGTCGATCAGCGTGCCGTTGGTGGATAGCGCGGTGAAGAAGCCCAGCGCCTTCGCCCGGTTGGCGATGTCGAAAATGTCCGGACGCAGCAGGGGCTCGCCGCCGGAGAGGATCAGTCCCGGCACATGGAAGCGCTTGAGGTCGTCCATGACCCGGAAGACTTCTTCCGTGCTCAACTCGCCGGCGAAATCCTTGTCGGCCGAAATCGAATAGCAGTGCTTGCAGGTGAGATTGCAGCGGCGCACCAGGTTCCAGATTACGACCGGGCCAGGAGGATTGCGTTTCGGTTCGAGCGGCGTCGGGGCCGCGATCTCGCGCATGAACTGACTGATGCGAAACATGTTCAGGCTCCGATGCGCAGACCAGTTTTCTTGAGAATCCGGCTGCTGTAAAGCACGTCGCCGGCGCGACAGGCATCGCCGAGAAGTTCCCGGATGACGGCGCAGTTGATTTCCACCTCGATGCGGCTGTGACCGTGCACCATGGCGAATAGATTGTACGGCCAGTCGGGCTGGCGGCGCGGCCGCCGGTAGCAGTGGGTGACGAACGACAGCTGGCCAATCGTCTCGCCGAGCGCATCGACGCGTTCGTCGGCAACATCCCAGACGCTCATGCCGTTGGCAGTGTAGCCGAGCGCGTAGTGGTTGGGCACCGCGCCGATGCGGCGAATGACGCCCGAATCGAGCATCGCCTGCAGCCGTGCCTTCACTTCGTCGGCGTCGGTGCCGAGTTGCTCGGCCAGGACGTCGTAGGGCCGCGGTACCAGCGGCAGGCCGGCCTGGGTAGCGACGATCAGCTCCCTGTCGATGGCATCAGGCATGCAGCTTCATCTCCACGAAGTATTCGCGCTCCTTGGGAAAGGCTGCAACATTCAGCCCGGTGGCCGTCTCGATGCGGGCGATGGCGTCGGCGATGCCCTCCGGCCGTTCGGTGGCGAGCACGAACCACATGTTCCACGCGTGTTCACGCCTGTAGTTATGCGCCACTTCGGGCAGGGCATTGACGATGCCGGCAATGCGGTCGAAGTCGGCATCGGGGACCTGTATCGCCGCCAGCACGAAGCGTCCGCCCATGCGCTCGATCTGGAACATCGGACCGAAGCGCGTCAGCGTCCGCACGTCGAGCAGGTGCTGAAGGCGTGCCAGCAGGTCAGCTTCGGTGAGGCCGAGCGTTGCCGCGACCTCGCGGTAGGGCTCATCGCTCAGGGGGAAATCGCCCTGCAGGGCATTGATGATGCGCCGGTCGCAATCGTCAAGTGCGTCGAGGACCGGCGCGGAATCAGCGACCGGCGACATAGCGGGCGCCCTGTTGCTTGAAACGGCGGGTGCTGAACAGGACTTCGCAGGGATGACCGGCGACGCGGCAGAGCCGCTCGATGACCGGCATCACTTCCTCGCGGGAACGGCCATGCACCATGCAGTAGAGGTTGTACGGCCATTCCGGCAAATGGCGCTGGCGTCGATAGCAGAGCGTAACCCCCTGCTCGTGTGCCAGGCGGGCGCCGACTTCGGATACCGCGTTGTCGGGCACATCGAATACCACCATGGCGTTGGCCTTGTAGCCGAGTTCGTGGTGGCGCACGATGACACCGAGGCGTTTCACCACGCCTGACTCCTGCCAGTCGGCGAGCGTCGTCAGTACCTCGGCTTCGCGCATGCCGGCCTGCGCGCCGATGGCGGCAAATGGCCGCGCCACCAGCGGCAGGCCAGGCTGCAGCGCGGCCACCAGGCGCCGCTCGCCGGTACTCAGCGGCTTGCGCTCGAAGGTGCCGGCGGCGGGACGATCCTTGATGCCGTTGCAGAGGTCGAAACCGAGATCGATGTGGTACTGCTCGACCAGCGGTAGTGACAGCACGCGGCTGCCGGCATCGGCTGCAACGCCATCGAGCACGCTGGCGAGAGCGGCCTCGTCGGCCGCCGTGGCGACGAACCAGAGGTTGTAGAAATGCTCGCGCTGGTAGTTGTGGTTCACCTCCGGCCTGGCCGATACCAGCGCTGCCACGGCATCCAGTCGCTCGGGTGGGACGGCGATGGCGGCCAGGGTGCTGACGCCGATGCGCCAGGGCGCAAACACGGCACCAACCCGGCTGATCGCGCCACGGCGTTGCAGACGCTCGATGGTCGCGAGCACGGTGGCCGGTTCGCTGTCCAGTCGACGCGCCAGTTCGGCGAACGGTTCGGCGATCAGCGGAAAATCACGCTGGAAATCGTTGAGCAGGCCGAATTCGAGCGGCGAGTAGGGGGCGTCCATGTCAGAAGCCTGTCCGGTGCGCACGGGAGGTGAAGAAGATGCCGGACGGGCTTTCGGCAGCGAGCCTCGCCTTGCGCGCGAAGCTGGCGGTGTCGTAGACGCTGACGGCATTGTCGTCGCGGGCGGAGAGCCAGACTTCCTCGCCGCGCGGCGTGAATTCCATGTGCAGGATGGCCTTGCCGGGTTGCAGTGTCTGCTCGATCTGGTCGCTCAGGGTATCGATTACCTGTACCCAGCCGTTGTCCGGAAAAGCGAAGTTCACCCACACTTGGCGACCGTCCGGCCGCGCCATGACGAACACCGGCTGGCCCTTGACGGCGATGCGGCCAACTTCGCGCCACGTGGTGGTGTCAACAACCAGCACCTCGTGGCGGCCGATGGCCGGCAGGTAGGCGCGGCTGCCTGCCACAGCCCAGCCGCGCAGGTGAGGCATCTTGAACACCGGCAGTTTTTCCTCGCCGCGGCCGTAGTGGTCGAGGATGCGGCGCGAACCCTGCTCGAGGTGCCACGTGTCGATCAAGCTGATGCCATCCTCGCCGAACAGGCCAGCCAGATAGTGACGGCCATCGGGCGTGGCCAGGCCGTCGTAAGGCTGGCGCCCGGCGGGGAACTTCTGCGTGCGCGGCTGGCGCGGATCGGACAGATCGGTGATCCAGATTTCGCCGGCGTCGAACAGGGCATAGCCGAAGCGCTGACCGGGCAGGTCGGCGAGGCCGACGACTTTCGAGCCGGTCGGAACTTCGGATAGGAGCTCGAGCGTCGTTGCGTCGAATACCTTGATGCCGCCGGGCTGGTAGTTCTGGGCGACGACCAGGCGACCATCTTGCGAGATCGCGCCGCCGATGCTGTTGCCGGCCTGCATGACGCGCTTGTCGATGCGCGCCAGCAGCAGGTCGACCTTGGTCAGGCCACCATCGCGACCGAAAACGTAGGCGTAGCGACCGTCGCGGGAAAACACGGCCGAGGCGTGCGAGAGGTCGCCGAGGCCATCGACGCGGGCGAGAATAGTGTGGGCGGTGGTATCGACGATGGCGATGCGGCTGCTCGCTCGCTCGATGACGATGCCGAGGTCGCCCGTGCCGCGCAGCGCAGGAGTCTGGGCGCAGCCGGCCAGGAAGATCAGCAGGAGGGAGAGGAGTGTTCTCATTCGCGGGGAAATCCGGTCATCAACTTCTGTACGATCCATTGAATCTCGCTGTCGTTCAGGATCGACTTCCAAGGTGGCATGGCGGTGCCGGGACGGCCGCCGTGGACCGTCGCCTCCAGCCCTTCGATCGGTTTGTCGTGCAGGGCCTCGGCGGTGAGCGGCAGGCCGAGACCGCCGGTGAGTGCCATGCCGTGGCAGGAGCCGCAGTCCTGGCGCACCAGACGGGTCAACTCGCGCTGGCGTGCCGGATCCGGCTCAGCCGCCTGGGCGGTGGCCAAGGCCAGATTACAACCGAGGATAGCGAGAAGGGCGAGTCTCATGGCGCCTAGCATGGCGGTGAGCGTCCATGCTTGCCTTGACTCGCATCAAACGCCTATTCCGTGACCTCGATGCGGCCGGTCATTTCTTCGTGCGGGCCGCAGCGGTAAGGGTAGCTGCCGGGCTTATCGAAAGTGCGCGAAAAGGACTCACCGGAAAAGAGCCGGTCCGACTCATACCCGCCAGGGCCGAGAAACATCACCGAATGGCTGGTGCGCTTGGCAGTGTTGGTCCAGGTGACCGTGGTACCAACTCTGACTTTCAGTTCGGCGGGGGAGAACTGGTAGTCAACGATATCAACCGCTACGGTATCGGCAGCGTGGGAAGGGGGGGCGGCCAGAAGAATCCCGACCACCCCCACCAGGAGAACAAGCCGTCCGATCACTGCTTGGCGGCGGTGATGTCCGCCTTGGCGTCGATGCCCAGGGAGTAGCCCATGGAAACCTGATGGAAGCGTCCCTGGGTGTAATCGTCATGAATCGCCATGCCGAAATTGACCACCTTGCCCGGCGCCAACGCGATGTCGCCCTGGCCGCCAGTGAACTTGCGGGCAAAGGTGACCGTCCAGGTATCGCCCTTCTTTTCGCCCTTGGCTTCGATCAGTGCGGTGCCGCCTTCCATGACCCGCTTGTCGGCAACGTAACCGTCCGTGCCCTTGTTGGACTTGCTTTGCCATTGCAGCAGGTCGTAGAAGACGCCGCCGGCGAGGTTGGCACCAGTGACATACTTGGTTTTCTTGTCGTCCTTGCCATCCGGCATGGTGCGCACATCCTGATGGCAGGTGGCCCAGCAGCCACCCTTGTTGGACATGTCGACTTCCTTCTTGCCCGACTTGACCATGATGCCGTCGTTGGCCAGCATGAAAGCCAGCTTGACCTGATTGTCTGCATCCATCTTTTCGGCGCCACCGGCCGGCTGTTTCCAGGTGAAGCGCATGTACAGGTTGGCGCCGTCATGCGCCGCCTGCACGTTGACGGGAATCGAGGCCGCCTTGCCCTTGATGACATGGGGTTCGAGCTTCTGGCCGGTGACCATCTTCTTGCCCATGTCGGCCAGTTCCTTTTCGTGGCAGGCCGCGCAGCTGTCACCTTCCCTGAGACCGCGGGCGCCGCTGTGCTCGGTACCGGTGACGATCCACTCGACGGGCGAAACGCCGGGATAGAGAACGGTGACGGTGCGGCCGGGCACCTTGCTCCAGTCGGCCGGCGCACCGGCGATGGCGGCGCCGCCCCAGGCGGCGAGGCTGATGGCGATGGCAGCGGTCTTGAGGTACTGCTTGGTCATAATTTCTCCTTGAGTCTTGTCGGTTGGCAAACGGGCGGCTCGGTGCTTATTCCTCTTCATCCTCGTCCTTCATGCCCTTGGGCTTCTGGTGGGCGATGCCCTTGTGGCAATCGATGCAGGTCTGCTTGCGCTCGGTGGCCATCTTGTGCGGGCGCTGCGCGCGCGGCTGCTGCTTGTCCGGATTCATGCCGTCGAAGCTGTGGCAGTTGCGGCATTCGCGCGAATCGCTGGCCTTCATGCGTTCCCACTCGTGCTGTGCCAGCGTCAGGCGCTTGGCCTCGAACTTCTCCTGCGTGTCGATGGTGCCGGTGATCTTGCCCCAGACTTCACCCGATGCCTGGATCTTACGCTGCATCTTGTGAATCCAGTCCCTGGGCACGTGGCAGTCGGAGCAGATGGCGCGCACGCCGGTACGGTTCTGATAGTGGACGGTCTTCTTGTATTCCTGATAGACCGTGCTCTGCATCTCGTGGCAGGAGATGCAGAATTCCAGCTGGTTGGTAGCTTCCATGGCGGTGTTGAAGCCACCCCAAAAAACGATGCCGGCGACAAAGCCACCGGCAAGAAGTGTCAGCAGAGCATATTTGGCGCTTGGTCGGCGCAGTGTGGCCCAAAATCCGGTATTCATGCCCGGTTCCTTGTCGGCAAAATTTGATTCGGCACTGAGGGGGGGGAATGGCGAGGCGGACTGGCCGCCCCGCCATGCGTCATCAATAGATGTCGTGCTGCGTGTTATAGACGTTGAACTTGCCGGTCGGCGTGATCATCTTGGGATCGGTGATCACCTTCTTCAGGGCCAGTGTCGCGTCGTCATACACTACGATGGCGGACTGATCGGTCTTGCCACCCCACAGGGAAATCCAGACTTCCTTGCCGTCGGCGCTGTATTCCGGATGCACGGCACGACGGATGGCCTTGGTTTCCGGCAGACCGGAATCCTTGGCGACGTTGATGATCTTCGTCGGCTTCGACAGGTCGGCCATGTCCCACACTGCAACGGAGCTGGCTACTTCACGGTCCGGGTTCTGCGGTGCGTCGGCCCAGAAGTGCTTCGACTTCGGATGGGTCTTGACGAACAGGTTGCCTGGCACGTGCTTCATCTCCTGCACAACCTTCCAGTTGTTCGCCTTGTACTTGGCGAATTTCGCATCGTCGGACGGCGTGCTGATCAGCGTCACGACATCGGCGCCGAGGTGGCCGGTGGCCCAGACGGGACCGTACTGCGGATGCACGAAGTTGGCGCCGCGGCCAGGGTGCGGGAGCTTCTTGACGTCGATCAAGGCTGCCAGCTTGCCCAGCTTGGTATCGACCGCGGCAATCTTGTTGGAAGCGTTGGCGGCCACCAGGAAGTAGCGCTTGGTGGCATCCCAGCCGCCATCATGCAGGAACTTGGCGGAGGAGATGGTCGTGGTCTTGAGGTTCTCGATGTCGCTGTAGTCGACCAGCAGGATCTGGCCGGTTTCCTTGATGTTGATGACCCACTCGGGCTTGATTTCGGAAGAAACGATGGAGGCGACGCGCGGCTCGGGGTGATATTCGCCATCGACGGTCATGCCACGGGTGCTGACGACCTTGCGCGGCTTCAGCGTGTCGCCGTCCATGATTACGTACTGGGGCGGCCAGTAGGAACCGGCGACCGCATACTTGTCCTCGAAGCCCTTGAACTTGGAAGTATCGACAGAACGCGCGTCGAAGCCGATCTTGACTTCGGCAACCACGGCAGGCTGCTCCATCCACAGGTCGATCAGCGAGAGGCGGCCGTCGCGGCCGATCACATATACATAGCGGCCGGACTTCGACAGGCGGGAGATATGCACCGCGTAGCCGGTCTTGACGATACTGCGGATGTCCTTGGTGTCGCCATCGATCAGCGCCACTTCGCCGGTGTCGCGCAGCGTCACCGAGAACATGTTCTTCAGGTTGAAGTTGTTCATCTGCTTGGTCGGGCGCTTGTCGACCGGCACGATGAGCTTCCAGGAATCCATCGTGTCCTTGAGGCTGTACTCAGGTGGTACGTCCGGCGCGTTCTGGATGTACTTGGCCATCAGGCCGATCTCGTCCTTGGACAGGATGTCGTCGAAGTTCACCATGCCGCCTTCGGTGCCGTAGGAGATGATTTTCTCCAGACGGCTGGAGCCGAGCTTCAACGTGCCGCCTTCCTGCATGCTGCCGTCCGGCAACTTCTTGGTCCAGTGGGGTTCGAGGTTTTTGCCCGTGGCACCCTTGCGCAGCACGCCGTGGCAACCGGCGCAGCGTTCGAAGTAGATCTTCTTGGCCTGGGCTTTTTCGTCCGCAGTCAAGGTCGGAGCCGCCTCGGCCGGCGCCGCTTGGGCAAAGGCCTGTGCGATGGACAAGGGCAACGCCGCCACCGCGACGACACCAGCGATCCAGTGCGATTTCTTCATAACATCCCCCTTTATAGGATTGGCCGAAAGCAACGCGAATGCGCGCTTGGCCGCTAGCTTCCTCGCCTGGGAAGCCAAAATCCTTGACGACTATCAACCTTTTCAGAGGGGATATTCAGAATCGCCAGCGTATCCGGCGGTTCGGGCGGTGGTGGTGACGGTTCGCTGAGCCGCACCAGATGGGGGCGTACGACGGAAAAAAATTGTGACGCCACTTGCAAAAAGGCTTGATGCCCGTGCAATAGGCAGTACAATCGCCGCTGGCTGTATGCCTAGGAAGTATTATTTCTACCGATCAACCACAAGGAGGTACCCGCGTGAACAAGTCCGAACTGATCGAAGTTGCCGCCAAGGAAGCCGGTATCAGCAAAGCCGCTGCCGAGAAGGCGCTCTCCTCCATGATTGGCGCCGTCGTCAAGGCGGTCTCCAAGAATGATTCCGTTACCCTGGTCGGCTTCGGCACGTTCAAGGCTGCCAAGCGCGCCGCTCGTACCGGCGTCAATCCGAAGACCGGCGAGAAGCTGAAGATTGCGGCCACCACCGTGCCGCGCTTCACCGCCGGCGCTGCTTTCAAGGCCGCCGTTGCCGGCAAGAAGGCTGCCAAGAAGAAGTAATCCGGGTTTCGCCCAGATCCCCAAGGCCCGCTGCTAGCGGGCCTTTTTCGTTGACGCTTGATTCGCGTTGTTCGCGTTCGCTATTCCGCTTCGCCGTCGAGGGCCGCTGCCAAGTCCGCCATGAGCTGTGCCAGTTCGCCGCTCATCAGCGCGAAATCGGCTTCGAAGAGATCGTCGCCCGCTTCCGCCTGGCGCTCGGCGTCCTCCTTGAGGACATCGAGAAAGGCGAGTCGCTTCACCTGCAATTGCTCGGTGAGGACAAAGGAAATACGGTCGCGCCAAGTCATCGCCAGGCGCGTGACCGCCTTGCCGGCAGCAATGTGGCGGCCGATTTCCTCGCCATCGAGCGCATGACGGACGTAGCGCACGACGGCCTTCTCTTCACCGGCGGCGCGCAATTCGCAATCCCGGTCGATCGTGAATCCGGCGGGCGCCTCGTTGCCGGCCAGCCAGCCCGTCATTGCCGTGCCCGGTGCATTACGGGTGCGGAGAAGCTTCAGCGGCAGATCGTCGAGCGTGAGCTTCAGTTGTTCGAGCACATCCTCGGCCTTGGCAGGGCTGGCGGCATCGATGACCAGCCATCGGTTCACGGGATCGATCCAGGCATAGACCAGCCGGCGCTTGACGAAGGCACGCGGCAGCAATTCGGCGGTCACCTGCTCACGCAGGTCGCGTGCCTGAGCGCGGCCGGCCTTGAAGCCCTGCTGAGCTTCAAGCTCGGCGACGCGTGCCTGGGTATATTGGCGGATCACGGTCGCCGGGAGCAGCTTCTGTTCGACGCCAAGGGCGATCAACCACTGACGATTGACGGTGACGACCAGTTCGCCTTCCTCGCCGCGTGGCGGCACCCAACCGCGGGATTGCATATCGAAGGCGCCGCAGCCCCGAAAGGCGGCATGCGCCAGCTTTTCGGTCAAGCGCGTGGCATCCCATTTCCATTCGACGCCGAGGCGGTAAATCTGCAGGTTGCGGAACCACATGTGGCGAATTCCCCGGAAGTGAAAATGGAAAAGGCCACCGGAGTCGATGGCCTTGTGAATCCTGGTGGGCGGTACTGGGATCGAACCAGTGACCCCTGCCGTGTGAAGGCAGTGCTCTACCGCTGAGCTAACCGCCCATCCTGCGGAGGCGCGCATTAGAGCATAGACGTCATTGTCGGGTCAATTCTCCAGCCTGTTCCGGGTACCACCCTGACGCGCTGGCGCTCGGCTGGCTATCGTCTATAAATGAAGGCACAGGACGGCATTCCGTCCTGGCGGAAGACCATTGCACTTATACAGATAATCGTTGCCGAGTGATGATGGTTCATTGATAGCTCCGAAGTTCTCCCCAATGGAGGTTCCCATGGCAAGAAAATATATCGATTGCCGCGAATATCCGAGCGACATCAAGTGCTCCGTCGCCATCTCCGCGGATTCGGACCAGGAGTTGCTTGAGGCCGCTGTTCAGCACGCCTGCGCCGTGCACGGCCACAAGGACACCGCCGAACTGCGCGGCCAGATCGGGCAGATGTTCAAGCAGGGCATGCCGCCCGAGCAGCTGCGCAAGGCGGCGTAGTCCAATGTAGTAAGGCAGTTGGACCCGGGGGGCAGAAATGTCTCCCGGTGTTGTCTGGGGCTCATGGCGGCGGCGCCTAATCTCGTAAAATGGTGGCCCGTGATATTGCCGTCCACTTCCCGAGTCCATGAGCCATCCCGTTCGTACCCGCTTTGCCCCCAGTCCCACCGGTTACCTGCATATCGGCGGCGCCCGCACGGCGCTGTTCGCTTGGGCCTATGCGCGCCGGCATGGCGGCACCTTCATCCTGCGCATCGAGGATACCGACGTCGCCCGGTCGACGCCGGAAGCCGTGCAGGCAATTCTCGACGGCATGGCCTGGCTGGGCCTGGCGCACGACGAGGGCCCGTTCTACCAGATGCAGCGGATGGATCGCTACAAGGAGGTGATCGCCCAGATGCTGGTGGCCGGCACCGCCTATCATTGCTACATGGCGCCCGACGAACTGGAGCGGCTGCGCGAGGAGCAGATGGCGCGCAAGGAGAAGCCCCGCTACGATGGCCGCTGGCGGCCCGAGGCCGGTAAGGTGCTGCCCGCGCCGCCCACCGGCGTGCAGCCGGTGGTGCGCTTCCGCAATCCCTTCGACGGCGTGGTGGCCTGGGACGACCAGGTCAAGGGCCGCATTGAGATCAGTAACGGCGAACTCGACGACTTCATCATCGCCCGAGCGGATGGCACGCCCACCTACAACTTCTGTGTCGTCGTCGACGACTGGGACATGGGCATCACGCACGTGATTCGCGGCGACGATCATGTGAACAACACGCCACGCCAGATCAATCTGCTGCAGGCATTGGGCGCACCGGTGCCGCAATACGCCCACCTGTCGATGATCCTCGGCGACGACGGCACCAAGCTCTCGAAGCGCCACGGTGCGGTATCGGTGATGCAGTACGATGACGACGGCTATTTGCCCGAGGCTGTGCTCAACTACCTGGCGCGCCTGGGCTGGTCGCACGGCGACGAGGAAGTGTTCTCGATGGAGCAGTTCGTTCAGTGGTTCGATCTCGACCACATCACGTCCTCGGCGGCGCAGTTCAACACCGAGAAGCTCAATTGGCTCAACGCGCACTACCTGAAGTCAGCCGTGGACGCACGCCTCGCCGGCGAAGTGGCGCAGCGTCTGGCCAAGCGCGGCATCGATCCCGAGGCGGGTGCGCCGCTGGAGCAGGTGGCCGCGCTCTACAAGGACCGGGTGGCGAATCTCAACGAGCTGGCCGACGCTTTGGAGCCGTTCTGCGTCGTCGTGCATCCCTCGGCGGAGATGATCGCGACGCATCTGACGGATGTCGCGCGCGCGGCGCTGAAAATGTTACGCGGCAAGCTGGCCGAATGCGCGTGGGAAAAGGCCGCGATCAGTGCGGCGATGAAGGAGACGCTGGCGGCTTGCGGCCTGAAGATGCCGCAGGTTGCGATGCCGCTGCGCGTCGCCCTGCTCGGTCAGCCGCAATCGCCGGCCATCGATGCCGTGCTGGCCGTGCTCGGGCGCGACGAGGTGCTCGGCCGGCTCGACCGCTATCTTTAGTTGGCTGGCCGGCGGGTCACCGCCACCTGCAGCTTCTGGAGCTGGTCCAGGATCTGATCCTTGAGACAGAGCAGCTCCGGCGACAGCTTGCGCGCCTCCGCAGTCCGTCCATGATGATGCAGGCCGACGATGCGGCTGCCGACTTCGTGCACCCGGGTGTGGATCGCATCGATGCCCTGAAACTCGGGCAAATGGCTGTAGTGCTGGCGGCCGTGATGGTCATACCAGTGGCCGAACCGGCAGGCATGCTTGTCGGCGATTTCGCTTTCCTTCAAATGGCTGACCGGGTGGTCGACCGCCATCACCACGCGCTTCACCCAGCGCACATGGTCGTATTGGGCCACCAGCAGCGGGAAGTTCGACAACTCCCACTGGGCGTCGGCCCATAGCGACCAGCTCGGATCGGGAGTGAAGCCGCGCACCCAGTTGGGCACTTCCGCTGCCGACATCGGCCGGGCGATGCCGAAACCCTGCGCCTGATCGCAGCCGAGGCGCATCAGCATGACGGCATGTTCGGTGGTCTCGACACCTTCGGCGATGACCTGGTGCTGGAACACTTGCGCCAGGCTGACGACGCCTTCGACGATGGCCAGGTCGTTGGCGTCATCGAGCATGTCGCGGACGAAGCTCTGGTCGATCTTGAGACCATCCACAGGCAGGCGGCGCAGGTAGGCGAGACACGAATAGCCGGTGCCGAAGTCGTCGAGCGAGAAGGTGACACCCAGGTCATGGCAGGCATTGATGACGTCCGGTACGTGCTCGAGGTCACTGAGCGCAGCCGACTCCAGCACCTCCAGTTCGAGCGACGACGGCGGTACGTCAGGATGCGCGGCGAGGCAGGCGGTCAGGCGTTGGACGAAATCCGGGCGTTGCAGGTTGTCCGGCGAAATGTTCACGCTGACCGGTATTGCCAGGCCTTGTGCCGACCATTCGGCCATCTGCCGCAGGGCTTCGCCTATTACCCAGGTGTCGAGCAATTCGGTTACATCGGTGTTGGCGATGACGGGCAGGAACTCGCCCGGCGAGACCAGGCCATGTTCGGGGTGCTGCCAGCGGATCAGGGCCTCGGCGCCGATCACCCGGCCGGTGCGGATATTGACCTTCGGCTGGTAGTGCAGCCGAAATTCGTTTTCCGTCAATCCCCGGCGGATCCGGCCGAGTTCCTCGCGGTGCCGGCCCAGCTTGCGGTCGTGCTCGGCATCGAACAGTTGGTAGCGGTTGCGCCCGGCCTCCTTCGCCTGGTACATGGCCTGATCGGCATGGCGCAAAATGGTGTCGGGATCGGCATCGTCGAACGGGAAGATGGCGACGCCGATGCTCGCTGAGACGGACAGCAAGCGGTCGTCGATGCGGTAGGGCGCCGCCACTTCGGCGAGTAGGCGCTCCAGCACGGGATTGAAGTCCGTCATCGTTTGGGCGCCGGTGAGCAGCAGGACGAACTCGTCGCCGCCGATGCGCGCGACAGTATCTGAACCGCGGATCAGCGCCGTCAGGCGTTCGGCGACGCGCAGCAACACCCGATCGCCGATTGCATGCCCGTGACGGTCGTTGATCGGCTTGAAGCCGTCCAGGTCCAGATAGCACACCGCCAGCAGCGTGTGTTGTCGTTCCGCCTGGGCGATGGCCTGGCGCAGCCGGTCGGTCAGCAGGCTGCGGTTGGGCAGGTGGGTGAGGGCATCATGGGCTGCCTGCCAGGCGATGCGCTGTTGCAGATTGCGGTTGTCGGAAACGTCGCGGCAGATCAGTACGGCACCCAACGGTATCGTGCCGCCGTCGACAATGGGGGCAGCGGACGATTCGACGATGAATTCCCTGCCGTCGCGGGTGATCAGCAGCAGATCGTGGTGCAGCCTCAGGGAACGGTTCTCGCGGATGGCGACGGCCGCCGGACAGTCGACCGGCTTGCGGCTTTCCAGTTCGACAAAACGCATGACATTGTCCAGCGGCAGGCCGATAGCTTCGTGGCTTGCCCAGCCGGTGAGATGCTCGGCCTCGCGATTGACGCTGGTGATGCAGCCGTGGGCGTCCGTGGCGATCACTGCTTCGCTGATGGAAGCGAGCGTGACGCGAGCCATTTCGTTCTCGGCGATCAGTTTGTCGCGTTCGCTGCTGTCTGCCGGTTTCCCCAAGGCCCGGCCAGTCGGATCGTGAGATGCCATCCCCTTCTTTCTTTAGCCGTTTTTCCGCATCCCCCTATGGATGCCATGGTCGGATATTAGCCATTCGGTATTGCCGTGGCAAACCGATGGACGAAAAAAGGGCTGCCGCAGGAGGATGTCCTGGGGCAGCCCCGCGGCCGGGGAGGGCGGCCGCTCAGATCATCGGCTGGACGACGCCATTGATCACCTTTACGCGTTCGCCGCCGTGCCACGACGGCTGACTTTCGGCGTTGATCGTCTGGATGGCGCCATCGTCCATGCGCACGGTAATTTCGTAATGGACTGTCTTGCGCTGGCTCTTTTCGACCTGATGGCCGGCCACGGCGCCGCCGACGGCGCCGACCACGGTGGCCAGATCATTGCCGCGACCGCTGCCGACCTGGTGGCCGAGCACGCCGCCCAACACGCCACCGGCAACGGCGCCCAAGCCAGTCCCCTGACCCTGTTGCACCAGCTGGCGCACGGATTCGACCGTGCCGCATTCATGGCACACGGGCGGCGCTACGGGTGCGGACGACGCGGACGCAGTCTCCGGGTGATAGTCGGCCGGCACCGGCGGCGGCTCGCGGTAGCCACTGCCGGCCGGCGCCGGCTTTCTGGCCGGGGCCGACTGAACGTGCTTGACGGCCGGTTTGGGCGGCACGGGCTCGGACTTCGGTGTTTCCGCCGGCGGGGGCACTGCTGAAACGGGTTCTGGCGCAGCCGCCGGTGTGACGGGCGCTATTGGCGCTGCGGCCTGCGCGACGACCGGTGCCGGCGCTTCGGCCTTGCTGCCGGGAATGATGCCTGTCAAAACGCCGATGGCGGCCAGCGAGGCCGCGGTGACCGAAATGGCGGCAACCATGATCAGGGGGTGAAGCTTCTTGCCAGTGCTTTCCATTGTTTCCTCGTGTCGCATTGAAATCAGTCCGAATAACGCCAAGCGATCGATCCGGCTGACTGTTGCAATTAATTCTTACATCTTGGGGGGCCGACTGCGCCTGTCGTGAAATCGCGACGGTAGGACAGCATGAATCAGGTCGAGTTCAACGGGCAGCGGATCGCCCGCGACTTGCGAGGCCAGCAGTTCGGCGCAGAGCGATGCCCACACCAGGCCGCGGGCGCCGAAGCCGTTGAGGGTCCATAGCCCATCGGTGGCCGACAGCGGGCCGACGATGGGCAGGCGGTCGGGTGACATTGGCCGGAAGCCGACGCGTCCGTTGAGCTTTGCCAGGTCGAGGCCCTTGCCGTAACCGGGCAGGATGGCGTCGAGCCGCAGCAGGTTCTCGCGGTGGTCGTCGAGACGCGGCGCCGGATCGGTGTCGTCGGGGCTCAAGGTCGCGCCGGCGCAGTGGATGCCGTCGACCGCCGGAGTCACGTAACCGTTGCGCGTCGCGACGATGTCGAAGCGCGGCACGGCGGCCTCAGGCAGGTGCGAGACGAGGCCGCGACCGATGCGGATAGGGACTTGCGGTGCCAGTTGCCGCGAACCGATGCCGTTGGCGATGACCACCTGCGGCGCTTCGGCGAGCAGGCGACCCTCGGCATCGAACAGCTGCCAAAGTCCATCGGCGCGTTCCATGCGTACGACGTCGATACCAAAGCGTGTGACTATGCCTTCCAAGCTGGCCCGGCACAGCGAAGGCGGGTTGATCCAGCCGCCACCGGGGAACCACCAGCCGCCCATTTCCACCGGCCAGCCGGCCAACTGCGATGCTTCGTCGCGCTCGACGAAGCGAAATAGTTCTGGCCTGAACTGCGCTTCGGCAGTGCGGCGCTGGGTGCTTTCGTGTCTATCGTCGCGGGCGATGTGCAGCACGCCGGT
>DASRXN010000181.1:0-12812 GCA_035654135.1 Rhodocyclaceae bacterium
GACCACGAGATCGCCTACATCCTGCTGCGCGACGAGAACCCGGATTACATCCGCGCGCTGTCGGCGCCGGATGCGATGACCATACCGCCACGCACCGACGAAACGGGTGTCGCCCGCGCCGAGCAGCCCGGGCCGGTGTTCTCCGTCGATACCAACGGTTTCCTGCACATGCGCTATACCGCGCGCACCGTCAGCATCGCCTGGAAGGACGATGCTGCAACGCAGGCGGCCAAGTCTGCGCTGGAGCGCATCCTCGCTAAGCCGACCCCCTGGATACTTCACGGCCGAATGGAACCCGGCATGGGCCTGGTCTGCAACAACGTCTTGCACGACCGCGCCGGTTTCACCGAAACGCCCGAGCGGCGCCGGCTGCTCTACCGCGCCCGCTACTACGAGCGTGTCGGTAGCTGACGTCCCTCGGTCAAGAGCCTAAACGGCTGCCACGGCCGGTCTGCCAACTGACGCGCACAAGCTGGACACAGTTCGCGATCCAGATGTTCTTCCATTGTGCCCGGCAGACGTTGACGGATGAACTCGCGCTGGGCAGCCGTCTGCGTTGTCTCTCCGCAATGGCTGCACTTCAGTAGCGGCTGTTCCCGCACCACCGTGCCGGTGATTACCGTGCGGCGAATGCCGGCAGACGCATCATCCTCGATGCGGATGGCGCCCGTCGGGCATACTTGGGCACAAGCGCCGCAGCCGATGCAGAATCCTTCGGGTCGCGTGAAATCGAAGTAGGCCAGCCGGCCGGCCGTGGTGTCGGCCATGCGCAATGCCTCGACGCCCATCTCGCTGCAGGCCAGTTGGCACAGCCCACAACCGATGCACATATCGCAGCGCAGGCAGCGGCTGGCTTCGTCGTGGGCCATCGCATCGGTCAGCCCCTGTTCGATCTTGACGTAAGCGCCCATGCGTTCCTGGATGGCCTTTTCCGGCATCTCGGCGCGATGCAGATGGCTGCGCTCCGGCGCCGCCACGCGCAGTGGAATAACATCCGCGCGCCGCATGGGCTTGCCTGTGACGGCATCGAGCGTTGATCCGCTCAACCAGGCATCGATCGAATAGGCCGCGATCTTGCCCGAGCGGATGGCTTCGACTGCCGTGCGCGGGCCATGGGCGACATCACCGCCGGCGAATACGCCGGCAACCTTGGTCATCAGCGTTCTCGGGTCGGTGGCGATGAAACCGCGCGTGACTTCGAGGCCGCTGCCCTCAATGCTGGTCAGATCGGTGCCTTGGCCGACAGCGAGGATCACCTGGTCACTTTCGAGGGTCATCTTGCGTTGAGCGTCGAACCGCGGGCTGAAGCGCCCCGACTCGTCGAAGACGCGGTCGCAATGCTGGAACGTGACGTCGCCCTCTTCGCCGATCGCCAGCGGACCCCAACCCGCATGCAGCGCCACGCCCTCCGCAACCGCAGTCTCGATTTCATGCGGACTGGCGGGCATTTCGCGCCGCTTTTCGAGACAGGCCATGTCGACATGCTTGGCGCCCTGGCGCAAAGCCGTCAGCGCAACATCAATGGCGACGTTACCGCCGCCGATAACGACAACACGCGGTCCCACGCGAACGCCTTCGCCACCTCGCACGGCGCGCAGGAAGTCGATGCCGCCAAGTACGTGCGATTGATGCACCCCTTCGATCGGGATGAAGCGGGACAACTGCGTGCCGAGACCCAGAAAGATCGCATCGTAGTCCTTGCGGAAGTCATCGAGGCTATGAACCTTGCTGCTGGTATAGATCGGAATGCCCAGTACCTTGATTTGATCGAGTTCCCGGTCGAGCAATTCGGGCGGCAGGCGGTAGGCGGGGATACCGTAGCGAAGCATGCCGCCGGCTTCTTCCTGAGCTTCGAAGATTTCGACTTGATGACCGAGGGTGCGCAGGTAATAGGCGGCAGAAAGTCCGGCCGGCCCCGAGCCGACGATACCGATACGCTTGCCGGTGGCAGCTGCCAGTGCGGGTCGCGGATAGCCGCCCTCGGCCAGGCAGTGTTCGGCCGCCTTCGCCTTCATCGGCCGGATGAATACCGCGCCGTTGCTGCCGGCGCGTACGCAGGCCGACTCGCACGGCGCCGGACAGACCAGGCCGCAAGTAAGCGGCAGCGGGTTGTCGAGTGTGATGACTTCGATCGCCTTGGCATAGTCGCCATGGCCGATGTGCGCCATGAAGCTAGGGATATCGATGTTGGCCGGGCAGGTGCTGTGGCAGGGCGCGGCATTACGCTTGAGACACAGCCCTTCGGGGCAGGATGTCCGCCGGGCATGGGTTTCCCATTGTTCGCGGAAATAGCGTAAGGAACTGCCCAGGGGCCAGGCGGCGGCGAGTCCCTGCGTTGCCAGTTCCAGTGCCAGTTGATCCAGTTCTCCGAGATGTCGCGGCTGACCGCGACCGACGGTGATTTCGGCCACCAGTCGCGCCGCCCGCGCCAGCAGTGCGCGCACAGGTGCCGGTTCCTGTTCGGAGAGTTGCCAGTAACGGTACAGGGCGCGTCGTGTTTGTTCGACCAGACAGATGCCTTCGGCCGCGACCATCAGGCTCGAAGGCGAAGGGGCAATTCCCGCTGCGGCGAGTGCCAACGGATGAAAGGATAAATCGGCTTCCGACAGCGGCAGAAAGCCGCCCATGCCATTGTCAAACATGAGCACCGCGTCACGGCCCTCGACTTCGACACCGCCGCCCCAGTCGTAGATCAGGCGACGCAACTTGTCCTGGCGGCTGACTTCGATCAGGCCGCGCTGTCTGAGCCCTCGGCGCAGTGTCAGCAGTGCGCCGTCGAACGTGGATTTGGCGTCGCCGCCGAACAGTTGGGCAACGCGGCACCAAGTCTCGGGCATATGCGTGAGTCTTGCGCCATCAGAGGCTTGACCTTCACCCCATGGGCTCGGCAGGCTGTTGCGCTTCACCTCGACCTGGAGTCGACGTCCGCCCGTGATGCCGCTGCGGCGAATGGCGTCGAGGGCATTCAGCAAGCCGGCTTCGCGGCCAGTCAATTCGGCGGGCAGACGCAACTCGACCTTGCTCGTATCCCGCAGGCCGGCAGCAATCAGCAACCCCTCGGCCAGTCGCCATGGGGCGCTGTCGAGCACCTTGGCGGAACCTTGCGCACGACCGTCCAGGCCGGCCGCATCGACCACCAGCAGGGAGGCGCCGTGGCCACGTAGGAACTGGCGCCAGGCGTGATAAAGCGGTTCACCGGCGAAGCCGCATTCCGCAAGCCCGGATTCCTGCAATCGTTGCAGTCGTTGCAAGGGATTCAGGGCCTGAGCCTGGGTCAGCCCCGGCAATGGGCCCGCCAAAGTCAGTGCTGGCGACACGCCGCCCGCGAGGGCGGCAGCACCGGCATCGAGCCACGCCGGCAGCTTGGTGATGTCACTCATGGTATTTGCCTCAGAGCGAACCAGCGACCAACTGACGGGCGTAGCGTTCACGCCGTGGATCGGGTGCTTCGTTGGCAACGCCGAACGACAGGCAGCCGGTGACGCACTTGGTGACGCACGCCGGTTCGAGCCCGACATCGAGTCGGTCCATGCAGTAGTCGCACTTGACCACCTTGCGCGTGGCCGGGTCCCATTGCGGCGTGCCCCATGGGCAGGCCGCAATGCAACTCTTGCAGCCGACGCACAGGCTCGATTCGACGAAGACGATGCCATCTTTCTCGCGCCGCTGCATGGCGCCCGTCGGGCAGGCCTTGGCGCACCAGGCTTCCTCGCAGTGGAAGCAGGGCATGAAGACGAAGCGAAGCTGAGGCCGCTTGCCGACCATCATCGGCCCGACGCTGATGATCTTGCACGGCGCCGGTCCGGGCCCGAGTCCCTTGTTGGTCTTGCAATGGACTTCGCAGGCCTGGCAGCCGATGCAGTTGGCCTCGTCGTGGCGCAGGATGTACTTGCTCATGCTTTGGCTCCCTTGCGCTTGAGGGTGACGATGGTCTCCGTCATGGCATTACCGCCGCCGGCAGGATCGAACTCGTAGAGCTTGCCGTGCTGCAGGCGCTGGTCGGCGACGCCGAGCCCGCAGGCGCGCGTCGCCAGCGGCACCGTGGCACCGTAGCCGTGCAGCATGAACACCGCATCGGGATGGATCATGGGCGTCACCTTGGCCTTGATGTAGGCCGAGTACTTACCGCCGCCGTTGATCTCGACCTCGTCGCCGTCGGCGATGCCGAGCGGCTTGGCCCGGTCGGGATGGATCCAGAGCATCTGCTCGGGGGCGATCTCGTTGAGGATCGGGTTGTTGAGCGACTGGCCGTGCGTCAGCGTTGCCGGACGGCCAAACAGCAGGTGGAATCGATCTCCCGTCGGTGCCTGCTTGACTTCATACGGGGGCAGGCTCGGCAGCCCGGCCTTGGCCAACACTTCGCTCACAATCTCGATCTTGCCGGAAGGCGTCTTGAACTTCAGCTTGTCGCGGGGAGTAATGCTGGCTGCGTCGGCGAGGCTGACGATGCCCTTTTCGCGCATCTGCGCCACGGTGACGCCGGTGCCCTCGAGCTGGTAGTCCCAGAGTTCCTCGATGGTCTCGAAGTCCAGCGCCTCATCGATGCCCATGCGGCGCAAGATCTCGCGGAAGATCCACCAGGCTGGCCGGCTATCGAAGCGCGGCGCGATGGCTTGGTCGCGCATGCCGAAGTTGGGCCGCGGGCCGTTGTTCTGGCACAGCACGTTGGCGCGCTCGAGATAGGACGACTCGGGCAGGATGACGTCGGCGAACCAGGCGGTCTCGGAATAGCGCGTGTCGATGGACACGAGGAGCTTCAGGTTGTCGAGCGCGCGTTTGGTGGCCTCGGGATCGGGCATGCTGGTGAGCGGGTCGTGGCGGTAGGAGAAGTAGGCGCCTATGCCGTAGGGCTGGCTGGTCTCCATTGCCGCATACAACTGGTGCAGGATGCCGGAAGCCGGGTCCCACTGCGGCCGCGTCGTACCTGCGCCGTCCACGCGTGGCTCCTTGACCTTGGGCGTGCGGTCGGCGAGCTTCTTCAGGCCCTTCTGCCCCACTTCTTCTGGTGTCTTGGCCAGTATGCAGCCACCCTTGACCTCGATGCTGCCCATCAAGGCATTGAGGATCAGCGCCGTACGGCTGACATGGAACGACTGCTTGTGCCGCGCCACCATCCAGCCCGGATGGAAGATCACCTTTGGTGCGTCGGCGGCTATTTCCTGGACAAAGGTACGGATCTCGTCGGCGGCGATGCCGGTGTGCTGTTCTTGCCACTCGGGTGTGGTCTCTTTCACAGCCTCACGCAGGGCATCCATGCCGGAAACAAAAGTCTCGACAAAGGTCTTGTCGTAAACTTCCTGCTTGAGCACCTCGTGGATGATTGCCAAGTTGAGCGCGTAATCGCTATTCGGCCGCACCTGCCAGTAGCGCGTCGCCTTGCAGGCGGTAATGCTGACGCGTGGGTCGATGTAGGTGCAACGCATGCCGTTGGCCATCGCCGCCATGAAATCCTTGGCTTCCTTCACCTTCAGCGACTCGACGATATTGCGACCGTAGAGCACAAGATGCTTGGCATTCTTCAGGTCGAAGGTAATGGCAGTGCGGCCGATGCCGTAGAGGGAACGCGCAGCGTTATGAGCGTTGCGACCGCAGGCGGCGTCGTGATCGAAGTAGTTCGGCGAGCCCAGCGCCTGCACGAAGGCCTTGGTCAGGTCGGTGAAGCCGCCCCCTCGATCCGAAAGGGCGATGCCGCGTGCTCCGAACTCCTCGATGGTCTCTCGCAGCTTGTCGGCGATATGGTCAAGCGCTTCATCCCACGAGGCGCGCCGCCACTGGCCGGCGCCACGTGGACCGGTGCGGATCAGCGGCGTTTGCGGCCGCTCGTCGTCGTACTCGAAGGGAATGCCGCCGGCGCCTCGCGCGCAGAGACTGGCACCCATCGCCTTGTCGTTGGGATTGCCCTGCAGCCATACGACACGACCATCCTCGATGGTGGCCTCGATCGGGCAGCGCGTCGCGCACATGCCGCACATGCTGAACACCATGCGCCTACCCGGGCTGTCGACGCCGCACACGTTGGGGGCTTTGCCTGAACTCATTGAGCTTTCCTCAGAAGATGCCTATCAGCGACAGACCGAGCAGCGTCAGGCCGACCACCGCCACGCGCTTGACCCAGAGCGGATTGAGCTTCTTTGCAATCTTCGGACCGATCCAGCCTGCCAGCAGCGCCGCCGGAAACATGACCAGAAACAGGTCGAGATCGAAGTTGCCGAGCGAATAATGCTTGGCCGTGCTCATCAGGGTGCTGAAAAAGATTGCCAGCAGCGAGCTGCCGACCACGACATACATTGGCAGGCCGAGTACCACGGCCATCAATGGCACCATAAACGGGCCGCCGCCGAAGCCGAACATGGATGAAACAACCGCGATCAGGAAAGCGCCGATACAGCCAACCACGATATTGATCTTGAATTCGTGGCCCCAGAAAGTGATATACATGTACATAATTTACTCCAGTCGTCAGTTCGTTCGGATCAGGCCTTGGCGAGCACGGTTTCCTCAGCCCGCTTCTGGAATTCCTTGAGAATCGCCTGCTCCTTCTTGTTTCTGGCGATATAGCCGGGCGTGGTCTGCCAGAACATCAGTGCGGCGAGGACGAACAGGATCCAGCCGAAGACGAACTTGAATTCGTCGAGCGTGATCAGGTCGGTCAATGCGGGACCGATGAATGCACCCGCCAGCGTCGCCAATCCCATGGCGATCCCCACCTTCCAGCTGATGAACTTGATGCGCGAGTAGTTCGCGACGCCACTGCCTTGCGAGAACAGCACCGTCGGCGTCACTGTTCCGGCGACCACGTTGTGCGGCAGCGGGAACAGCATCAGCAGGACCGGATTGATGATGAAGCCGCCGCCCGCGCCCATCAGCACGCCGAAAGTCGCCAGTGCCAACGCGACCAGGAACGGAATGAAGATATTCACGCTCGTGCCGGCATTGCTCATGTAGCGCATCGGGAAGGCAATGTTGTTTTCCACTGTGGCGGGTAACGAACGCACCTTCTTGTCGGTCACGGCGGCAATCAGGTATTTGCCCGGAGGTGCGCCCTCGGGAATCTTCACTTGCGCCGAGAAGCTGCCGTCCTCTTTCTGGTCGATGTTCGCCACCAGCAGCTTGTCGATGCTGCGGAAGCGGCTCTTCATGATCTGCATCGAGCGCTTGCGCGTTTCCTTGTCTTCCAGCGATGGTTGCTGATCGCCGCGCTGACCGCTCATGCTCGCCGCCATCGAGGTCTGGTAGCTGTCGATGCCGGTCTTGGACGGTGCCCAGTACGCAATATCCGCTCCGGTTTCCTTGAGTGCGGCCGAGTACGACCAACCCTTGCCCTCGGCCTTGAACTTGTCGAGTTTGGCCTGTTCGGACTTGGGCAGGTAGATGCGATAGAAGGCCGGCAGTTCGCTGCTGATATAGAGCTTGTTCGGCTTCTTGCCGGTTTCCTTGTCCACCTTGTTGTCGAAGAAGGAACCGCGCACCTTGTTTTCGTTCCACACTTCCAGGAACACCGGCTTGCCAGACTCGGCGCTGCCGGTCACGGTGATGACGCCACCGTTGTCGAGGTGCGTCTTGTCGATATTGATCACCGGCCCGGTGGGCGCGGCGGGCGTCGCCTCCTGGGCCGTCGCCTGGATGACCGGCAGACCGAACAGCGCGATAGCGGCAAGCGCCGCCAGCATAGTTTTGCATGACATCTGGAACCTCCCCCAATTTCAGAAGAAAGGCTGCAACAGACCAAGGGCGATGGTGCTGCAGTGCATCACACCTTAAGGCGAGCCACCCGACAATGAAATTCGCCAAATCCAGTACCGGAATACGCGAAAGTACTTAGGCGGGCATAATTCGCTCCGAATTCGGGCCCCATCCACGACATCCCCCCCCCAACCCAATGAAGCTTCTTGTTTTTGTCCCGCCCGGCCTGTTGGCGCTGCTGGCCACCTGGGCGGCGCTGGCTACTCCACGGGAGCCGGTTCCGCCATTGACACCAGCACTTGTGCCGGTGCGGATAGGCGTGCTGGCCTACCGGGGGCCGGATGAGGTCGTGGCGAGTTGGGGGCGACTGCCGGAGAGGTTGAACATGGCTATTCCGGAACGCCGCTTCGAGTTGCTTCCTCTCGAAGGTCCCGCCTTGAGCGATGCGGTGCGTAAGCGCGAGGTTGATTTCGTGCTCACCAACAGCACCCAATACGTTTCCTTGGCGGCAGAACTCGGTATCCGCCGCATTGCCACGGTTATGCTGCCGGAAGCGGTATCGCCCGAACAGGCGCTGGGGTCGACGGTGGTTACGCTCGCCGGGCCGAAAGCACTGACTGAACTGAGCGACCTGCGGGGCAAGCGCATTGCCGCGGCGGCGGATGATGCCTTCGGGGGCTTTCTTGCCGCGGCGAGAGAGTTCCAGAAGGCCGGCGTCGACCTCGAAGCCGGCGAGGCCCCACTCCTACTCACGGGCTTCCCGATGCGGCGCGCACTCGATGCCGTGAAAAACGGCGAGGCGGAGGCCGCCATCGTCCGCACCTGCCTGCTCGAACAATTGTCGGCCAAGGGCTTGATTAGAAGCGAAGACTTCAGGGTGGTGGCGCCACACGTCGTGGCCGGCTTCCGCTGCGCCACATCGACGCCGCTCTACCCGGACTGGCCGTTCGCTGTTGTCGCCGGCGTCGATCGCGGACTGGCCAAGGCAGTGGCCGTGGCCCTGCTGTCCATGCCTGCCTCGGAAGCTGGATTGTCCTGGGACGTGCCCGCCGACTACCAAAGCGTGCACGATCTCTACCGCGACCTGATGGCGGGACCCTACGCCTACCTGCGGACGACCACCATCGAAGGTCTCTCCAAGCGCTACCGTCCCTATCTGTTGGCGTTCTTTGCCTTGCTGGCGGGCGTGATCATCCACGTCATCCGCGTCGAGTATCTGGTCACCCGCCGTACCGGGGAACTGCGGGCGGCGCAGGAACGTGCCCAGGATCTGCAACGCGAATCCGAGCACATGGCGCGACTCTCCATCCTCGGCGAAATGTCAGGCACGCTGGCGCATGAACTCAATCAGCCGCTGACCACCATTGCCACCTATGCCCAAGGGCTGGAGCGGCACTGCGCCACGGGTCAATTGAACTGTGCGTTGGTTAAGGATGCCAATAGGGAGATCATTGCCCAGACCGAGCGGGCCAGCGGCGTCATTCGCCGCGTGCGCGCATTCGCCAGGAAGCGCGTCGCGGTGCGCGAGCAGCGGCCGCTGGCAGAAACCGTACGCGAGGCTGTCAGCATGTTCTCGGCGATGCTGCCGGACCTGCCGCCTGTCCTGGTGGAAAGCCGCCTGCCTGCCGGCACCACGGTCGAGGCCGACCACCTGCAGGTGCAGCAGGTGCTGTTCAACCTGCTGAAGAACGCCGCCGATGCGACTGCCGGCCTGCCGCTTGATCGTCGAGTGATCACCGTGATCCAGGACCGTCTGGAGGGCGCCCTGTCCATCCAGGTTGCCGACCGCGGCCCGGGTGTTCCGGTCGAGACCATGAGCCACCTCTTCGAGCCCTTTTTTACCACCAAGCAGGACGGTCTCGGTCTTGGCCTGGCGATCTGCAAGAGCATCATCGAGGCGCATGGCGGCCATTTGCGCGCCGAGTTGCGTCAGCCGCCGCCGGGACTTGTCTTTCGCTTCACCCTGCCGGATTCAACGCCATGACCGCCATGACAGAGCCGCACTTGATCCATGTCGTCGATGACGATGCCTCACTGCGGCGGGCGTTGGCTTTCCTGCTCGGCTCGGCCGGCTGGAACGTCGCCACCCACGAGTCGGCTGAAGCGTTCCTCGCTGCCTGGCAACCGCCGGCGCCACCCGGCTGTCTGATCCTCGATATCCGCATGCCGCTGATGAGCGGCCTCGAACTCCAGCGCCTGCTCAAGTCGCGCGATATCCATCTGCCTGTGATCTTCCTCACCGGCCATGGCGATATCTCCATGGCGGTTCAGGCCATGAAGTTCGGGGCCTGCGATTTCATCGAGAAACCGTTCAAGGACCAGGTGCTGCTGGATGCGGTGGGCCGCGCCCTGCGGCGTGACATGGCATTGCGTGGGGAAAAGCGCGACCGGGAGGCGATCCGCGAGCGCCTGGCGCGGTTGTCGCCACGCGAATTGCAGGTGGCGCGCCTCGTCGCCGAGGGGCTGCCCAGCAAGACCATCAGCACGCAACTCGATATCAGCGAACGGACCGTGCAGGTGCACCGCCTGCACCTGATGGCCAAGCTCGAAGTCCACTCAGTGGCCGAACTGGCCAAGCTCGTGCTTCTGGGTGATGGTCAGGCGTCCGGCGACGCCTGACTTTCCGAGAGCGTCTAGCCGCAGCTGCCTACCGCGCCGCAGGCGGTGCAGAAATCGCAGCCGTCCTTGCGGATCACCGTCATGTTGCCGCATTCGCCGCACAGCGAGCCCTGGGTGACCTTGACCGCACCCTTGTCGCGGGGCGTTTCCAGGATGCCCATCTCGCGTGTCGGATAGCCGTTCTCGTCGAGGATGCCGAGCATGGTGTAGCGGTGCATTATGAGCCGCGCTATGTAGGCGACGGTCGACGGCCAGTTCTGCTGTTTCTGGCTGCCCGGCACGCGGGCCATGAAGTCGCCCAGCGGTTCGGCGTAGTTGGTCAGCTTGCGCAATTTCATGCCGATCCAGGCCGGATCGAGCACGCGCATGTCGAGCGAGAGCAGCTTGGTCAGGCCGTCCAGTGCGCGCGGATAGTTGCCCGAGAGCCACACCGAGTAGGGGCGGGTGACGCCGTCCGGCAGCGTGATCTCCTTCAGGCCGAGCACGAACTCCTCGTTGGCGGCCGGGTTCACAATGTCCACCGTCCAGGAGAGCGTGCCGTCGGTGCCGGTCTTCGGTTCGTCGCGCGAAAACATCGCGTCGAGCACCGGTGTCGCGCCTTCGCCTTCGAGGGCGCCGAGTTGTTCGCAGCGGTAGCGGATCACCTGGGCCATGGCGGCGACCGAGCCGGGCATCATCTTCTTCTCGCCCAGCGGCGGGAAGGGCATATCGAAAGGCTCTTCACCGACGGTACGAGCCAGCACGTCCAGCTTTAGCTTGAGGAAAGCCTTGTCGTTGGCGCGCATGTCCATGGAAATGGTCTTGGCGACTGCGCCGAGGCCGCGCGGCTGCTCGGTGCCGTTGACCCAGACTTCGAAGGGCACCGGCCGGGCGTGACCATTCTCGGCCTGACCGACGAAGAGGGCGAACTCGCCGTGCGGCGTCTCGATCATGTAGGTCCAGGCGGTGTTGCCGTCGGTCAGGCGCGGCCGGCCGGGCCAGCGCAGGCTGGCCAGCACGGGGGCCGGCAGGGAACCGATCGACATCCGCTTGTTGGCGCCGTCGATGGTGACGTCCTGCGGCTGCTTCTGCATCGTCGGCTCGACGGAAAGGACCGAGCCGAGCACCTTGTTCGGCCGGTAGGTCGCCAGGCCCTTGAGGCCGGCCTTCCAGGCGTCGAGGTAGAGATCCTCGAAGTCGGCATAGGGGTAGTCTTCGGGTACGTTTACCGTCTTGGAAATGGCGGTGTCGATGCAGGGCGCCACGGCGGCGACCATGTCCTTGTGCGCCTGGGCGGAGATTGCCAGCGCGGTGACGAAGTAGTCCGGCAGCTTGCTGACGTCGCCGCCCATGTGCTTGTAGAAACGCCAAGCGTAGTCCTCGACCGCGTATTCCTTGTGGGTACCGTCGGCCATGCGCTTCTTGCGCGTGTAGGTCCAGGAAAACGGCGGCTCGATGCCGTTGGAGGCATTGTCGGCAAAGGCTAGCGAAATAGTGCCGGTGGGTGCGATCGACAGCAGGTGCGAGTTGCGCAGGCCATGCTTGCGGACCTGATCCTTGATCTCGTTGGGCAGCCGGGAAGCGAAGTTGCCGCCGGAGAGATAGAGGTCGGCGTTGAACAGCGGAAAGGCGCCGCGCTCCTTGGCCAGTTCCACCGACGCCAGGTAGGCGCGGTCGCGCATGTATTCGGAAATCTTCGTCGCCATGGAGCGCGCCTCGGCGGTGTCGTACTTGAGGCAGAGCATGATCAGCGCGTCGCCCAGGCCGGTGAAGCCGAGGCCGATGCGGCGCTTGGCCTGCGCTTCGGCGTTTTGCTGCGGCAGCGGCCAGTGGGTGGCGTCGAGGACGTTGTCGAGCATGCGCACGGAGACGTCGACGACGCGGCCGAAGCTGGCGAAGTCGAATTCCGGCGCCGTGTCGAACGGCCGCTTGATGAACTTGGTCAGGTTGATCGATCCCAGGCAGCAGCAGCCGTAGGGCGGCAGCGGCTGTTCCGCGCAGGGGTTGGTGGCCTCAATGGTCTCGCAGTAGTTGAGGTTGTTGTCGCGGTTGATGCGGTCGAGGAACAGGATGCCCGGCTCGGCGTGGTCGTAGGTCGAGCGCATGATCTGGTCCCACAACTCGCGCGCCTGGAGCTTGCGGTAGACCCAGAGGCCGTCTTCGCGCTGGTAGGCGCCGCCTTCCTTGATGTCGGTGCAGGGTTCGGCGCGGTGGAACAACTCAACTTCACCATCGACCTCGACAGCGGACATGAAGGCATCGGTGACGCCGATGGAAATGTTGAAGTTGGTCAGGTCGCCGTGGTCCTTGGCGTGGATGAAAGCCTCGATGTCGGGGTGGTCGCAGCGCAGCACGCCCATCTGCGCGCCGCGCCGGCTGCCGGCCGACTCCACCGTCTCGCAACTGCGGTCGAACACGCGCATGTAGCTCACCGGCCCTGACGCCGCGCTTTGCGTCGGCGTCACCCACGCGCCGCGCGGGCGGATGCGCGAGAAGTCGTAGCCGACGCCGCCGCCGCGGCGCATCGTCTC
>DASRXN010000182.1:0-13120 GCA_035654135.1 Rhodocyclaceae bacterium
GCGCCGGCGCCGCCTCCGGCGGCACTCTCGATGCGTCCAACCTGCTAAAGCCGGCCCTGTCGTCGGGCGCGCTGAAGTGCATCGGCGCCACCACTTACAACGAATTCCGCGGCGTCTTCGAGAAGGACCACGCGCTGTCGCGCCGCTTCCAGAAGATCGACGTCAACGAACCTTCCGTGGTCGAAACCGTATCGATCCTGCGCGGTCTCAAGAGTCGCTTCGAAGAGCATCACGGCGTCAAGTACTCCGCCGCGGCCATTACCAACGCAGCCGAGTTGTCGGCCAAGTACATCACCGATCGTCACCTGCCGGACAAGGCCATCGACGTCATCGACGAGGCCGGCGCCGCCCAGCGCATCCTGCCCAAGTCGAAGCAGAAGAAGGTCATCGGCAAACAGGAGATCGAGGAAATCGTCGCCAAGATCGCGCGCATCCCGCCGCAGCACGTCTCTGCGGACGACCGTTCGGCACTCCGGAACCTCGACCGCGACCTCAAGACCGTCGTTTTCGGCCAGGACCCCGCCATCAACGCCCTGGCCAAGGCCATCAAGATGTCACGCTCGGGCCTGGGCAACCCGCAGAAACCAATCGGCTGCTTCCTGTTCTCCGGCCCCACTGGCGTCGGCAAGACCGAAGTGGCGCGTCAGCTGGCCTACTGCATGGGTATCGAGCTGATCCGCTTCGACATGTCCGAGTACCAGGAGCGCCACGCGGTGTCGCGGCTGATCGGTGCGCCACCCGGCTACGTCGGCTTCGACCAGGGCGGCCAGCTCACCGAGGCGGTGACCAAGAAACCGCATGCCGTGCTGTTGCTCGACGAGATCGAGAAGGCACATCCGGACATTTACAACATCCTGCTCCAGGTGATGGACCACGGCACACTGACGGACAACAACGGCCGCAAGGCGGACTTCCGCAATGTCGTCATCGTCATGACCACCAATGCCGGCGCAGAGGCCCTGCAAAAGGCTTCCATCGGCTTCACCGTCAGCAAGGAAGCTGGCGATGAGATGGCCGACATCAAGCGCACGTTCACGCCGGAGTTCCGCAACCGGCTGGATGCCATCATTTCCTTCAAGGCACTCGATACCGAGATCATCCTGCGCGTGGTGGACAAGTTCCTCATGCAACTCGAAGGTCAACTGCACGAGAAAAAAGTCGAAGCCATCTTCACCGATGCCCTGCGTGCCTGGCTGGCCGAAAAGGGCTTCGACCCGTTGATGGGCGCCCGGCCGATGGCGCGGCTGATCCAGGATTCGATCCGCTCCGCGCTGGCCGACGAGCTGCTGTTCGGCCGGCTGCTGCATGGCGGCCGGGTCACGATCGACATCGACACCGACGAGAAGATCAAGCTGGTTTTCGAGACGAGTACCGAGCCGGTCGCGAGTCAGTCTACGTCACTCGGGTAGTTCGAACACCACCGGCAGGTTAACCGCGAACGCCTGTCCCCGCAGGGCGGGAGGCACCGGCGTTGCCGTCAGCGCGTGGCGCAGCATGTCCAGCGCCGCATCGTCGAGCACCGCGTGGCCGCTTGATTTTTCAAGCGCGGCGGATTGTGCTACGCCGTCCGCCCGCACTGCCACCCGCACTTCCGCCGTACCACCCCAGCCGGCATCGATCGCCTGGACTGGATAGCGCTTGTGGCGGCGCGCCTCCCGAGCCAGGGCCAGACGGTACATGCGTAAACCATCGGCATCGAGGCCATCGCTGGCCGGCAAGGCCGGCCGCAGTACCGTTGTCGCCGCAACGCCAGCGGTAGCGTCGGAACGCTGCGGGGCAGTTGCGGTCGAATCCGATAGGAATTGCGATTCCGTTGCCGCGATAGCTAAAGGCGCGGCTGGCAATGGTTTCCCGGTCTTTTCGACCGGTTTTGGAATCGCTGGCTTTGGCGGCATGGCGGGTGTGACGGCTTCGCGCGCCGAAACTGGACGCAGGATGGCGACAAGGGGCGAAGCAGGAACGGCTGTTCGCGACGTCGGAATCGACGGCCACAGCAGGAAGAAATGGAGGACGAGGGAAACGGCGAGCGCCCGTCCGAGGCCGGACTGTCGCACACCAGGCAAGGTCACCATAGGCAAAGTTACGGGGCTCTGCTAGATTGTCGCAACTTGTGGATTTTACGGTATGAGTGCACATCCGCTGATTCTCACGCTTGACCAGCATGGCGCGCCTCACCGCTGGGTGAACTGGCAGCACGCGTGCTTCTACTACGCCAAGGACCTCGTCGCCTGGGTGATCGGCGAACACAGCTTCATTTTCCACGGTGGCACCAACCGGGTCACCGGCGAGCGTTCTGAAATCTCCACCAACAGCATCATCGCCATCAAGGGCAAGGCCCTCGCCGGCAAGTCGCTGCACAAGGTGCCGCCGCTGTCCAACCGCGAGCTGTTTCACCGCGACCGTCATGTCTGCGCCTATTGCGGCGAAGAGCTGCCGGGCCAGCGTCTGACCCGCGACCACGTCGTGCCCGCGGTGCAGGGCGGCCGCGACACCTGGATGAACGTGGTCACCGCCTGCCGCGGCTGCAACCAGATCAAGAGCGGCCGTACGCCTGAACAAGCCGGCATGGAGCTCCTGTACGCGCCCTATGTGCCCAACAAGGCCGAGTACCTGATCCTCTGCAACCGCAACATCCTTGTCGACCAGATGGACTTCCTCGCCCGTCACGTGCCCAGCATCAGTCGGGTGCGTCTCTAGTCCTTCGGCGTGACCACCGTCAAGTCTCTCACTTCCTACCGGAAGCACTGGGCGCACCGTTTCGGCACCGCGCCTTTCCTGCCCATGTCGCGCGCCGAGATGGACGCGCGCGGCTGGGATTCCTGCGACATCATCATCGTCACCGGCGACGCCTACATCGACCATCCGAGCTTCGGCATGGCGTTGATCGGCCGACTGCTGGAAGCGCAAGGCTTCCGCGTCGGCATCATCAGTCAGCCCGACTGGCACTCCGCGAACGCCTTCCGCGCGCTGGGCAAGCCCAATCTGTTCTTCGGCGTCACCGCCGGCAACATGGACTCGATGGTCAACCGCTACACGGCCGACCGCAAGATCCGCTCCGACGACGCCTACACGCCTGATGCGGCACCCAACCGGCGGCCCGATCGCGCCACCGTCGTCTACGCGCAGCGCTGCCGGGAAGCGTTTGCCGAAGTACCCGTGGTCATCGGCGGCATCGAGGCATCGTTGCGCCGCATTGCCCATTACGATTACTGGTCGGACAAGGTGCGCCGCTCGATCCTGCCGGACAGCAAGGCCGACCTGTTGCTGTTCGGCAATGCCGAACGGGCGCTGGTCGAGCTCGCCCACCGGCTGGCGAAGGGCCAAAGGATCGCGGACATCCGCGACCTGCGCGGCTCGGCCTTCATGGTGCCCAGCGGCTGGACGAAAGTGCCGCCTTCGGCGTCCAACGAATCAGGCTTCGCAAATGAAATGGATGCCGACTACCGTCGGCGCGTTGTCAGTCATGGTGACACGCCGACAGCGCGCGAAGACACGGTGGTTCGCCTGCCCGCCTACGAGGAAGTGAAGGATGACCCGACGCGTTACGCGGAAGCCTCGCGCGCCTTCCACCTCGAATCGAACCCCGGCAACGCCCGCTGCCTCGTCCAGGCGCATGGGGCCAGGGATGTCTGGCTCAATCCGCCGCCGATCCCGCTCACCACCGCCGAGATGGATCACGTCTATGGCCTGCCCTACGCCCGCGCGCCGCACCCTTCATACGGTGACGCCAGGATTCCCGCCTGGGAGATGATCCGCTACTCGATCAACATCATGCGCGGCTGCTTCGGCGGCTGTACCTTCTGCTCCATCACCGAACACGAAGGCCGCATCATCCAGAGCCGCTCGGAAGATTCGATCCTGCACGAAATCGAGGCGATCCGCGACAAGACGCCCGGCTTCACCGGCATCATCTCCGACCTTGGCGGCCCGACCGCCAACATGTACCGCATGGCCTGCAAGGAACCCAAGATCGAGGCCGCCTGCCGGCGCCTGTCCTGCGTCTATCCGGGCATTTGCGAGAACCTGAATACCGACCACTCGGCGCTGGTGCACCTCTACCGCGAGGCGCGGCAACTGCCCGGCGTCAAGAAGGTGCTGATCGGCTCGGGCCTGCGCTACGACCTCGCCGTGCGCTCGCCCGAATACGTGAAGGAACTGGTCACCCACCACGTCGGCGGCTACCTCAAGATCGCGCCCGAGCATACCGAGGCCGGCCCGCTGTCGAAGATGATGAAGCCGGCCATGGACAGCTATGAGAAGTTCAAGCGCATGTTCGACGCCGCCTCGAAGGCCGCCGGCAAGGAGCAGTACCTGATCCCCTACTTCATCGCCGCCCATCCGGGCACGACCGACAAGGACATGCTCGAACTGGCGCTCTGGCTCAAGCGCAACGGCTTCCGCCTCGACCAGGTGCAGACCTTCCTGCCGACGCCGCTGGCGATCGCCACGGCGATGTGGCACACGGAAAGGAATCCGCTCAAGCGGATATCGGCCGATTCGGAAAGGGTGGCGGTGGTGCGCGGCGGCCGGCAGCGCAAGCTGCAGAAGGCCTTCCTGCGCTATCACGATGCCGAGAACTGGCCGCTGCTGCGCGAAGCGCTCAAGCGGATGGGCCGCGCCGACCTGATCGGCAACGGCAAGAAGCACCTGATACCCGCCTGGCAGCCTGCCGGCACCGGCAAGATCGAAAGATCGAACGAGGCTGTGCGGCGCAACAAAAAACCAGGTCGTTGAACGACGCCGTGAATCCACTTATCATGGTTCAGCCTAATCGCCACACGAGCGGAAGGCCATGATTGACAACCCTCAACAGGAGACAAAGCGTGAAGGCGCTCTATTACATTCTATGGCCGTCGTTTCTCGTCGCGGGACTCGCCGAGATCGTATTCTTCACCCTCATCGACCCGCAGGATCTGTACCTCCTCGGCCAGCCCGTGCATTTCTCGACCCTGGCCACCTACTCGATCGGCTTCTTCGCCTTCTGGGCGGTTTGCGCCGCCTCCAGTTACGCCACCTGCTTCTTCAGGCATAACGCCAGCGAGATCAACCGCGCCGCCAAGGAGCACTCACTGCCGCACGAAGCGTGAGCCTGGCACGGGCACGTCCGGGCGGGCGTGCCCGGCCCTGATCACACACAGCCGGTCGGCTTGGGCATGCCGGCGTAGCGGGCCGCCTGCTTGGCCGGACCGTACGGGAAAAGGTCGAACAGGAACTTCTTGTCGGCCCATTCCTCTCCGAGGTCGCCACCGATGGTCTTGGTCATGACGCGCAGGTTCGGGGCGGTGCCGTATTCCTGGTAGTAGTTGCGAATCCAGTTGAGCAACTGCCAGTGCCGGTCCGTCAGCTCCAGGTTGTCCTGCTGCGACAGGACCTGGGCGACATCCTCTGACCAGTCTTCCAGGTTGGCCAGGTAGCCTTCCGCATCCGTTGCGATTTCTCGTCCGTTGATTGTGATCATGGTTATTTTCTCTCTGTCAGGGTTGGGGATCTTATTGCCGACTATTTTAGTCAAGTATCGTCCGCTGTCAAGCAGTTCGACAAAGGCATGGCCTGGCGAATTGATCCCGGTCATGGTCGCTCCCTTGCTCACAGGTCCATGATCGCCCGCCAATCGGGCCGCTCCGCGGCAGCTCAGGTATGGGAGAAAGAATTGAGGAATGCACTGTTACGGGCGGCAATGGCGATCGCTGTGCTGATCGTGGCGCCACCCGGCGTCCTGGCGGCGGACGACACCCTGCCGCCACTCCAGGACGCCAGTATCGAGTTTGCCCGCCACGCCGCCGCCCCTGAAGGCGCCCAGTGCCCAACCGGCGAGGCTGTGGCGCTGCCAGTTGACCTGGCTTCGGAGGCCGGCCTGGAGGCCGTATTCGACGCCGCCACGGGTCGCCTGCGCATCCTCTACCGGATGGCCTTCAACCAGCTGACGGAAGGCTGGAACTGGCATCCGGAGGCCCGCCCGGATCAGGAAGACTACTACCGCTACAAGTACCTGCCTCTCAAGTCGGTGCTCGAGGACCGGGCCGGCTACCGCTTCGAGGACAAGATCGGCGAAGCCCAGAACATCGCCGTTCGCTGGCGCTACGACTACTTCTTCGCCTTCGACAACCTTTACGATTTCTATGCCCGCCGAGCGGACGACGATGCCGGCTTCGCCGCCGACATCCCCGTTGCCGCCAGCGATGCCGAACGCCTGCTGCGCGGCGACCTGCGCATGGCACTGCGTGGCCGCCTTGCGCAGCGCTGTCACGCTGACAGCACCACGTTCTGGAAGGCCACCTACAGCAAGCCGGTGGATTTCACCCTGAAGAAGCGCTACCTGGTGGGCAGCCTGGAGGAAGTGTTGTTCTACGACGGCACCACGGGAAAGATTCTGGCGCGGCTGCGCGGCAGGAAGTGACCTGAGGGGCCGCGGGCGCTCATCAACGACGGGGCGGCTTTTGTTCTATCCTTGAACAATTGTGTTCCCGTCGCGTTGTCTCTGATTTTCCGTTGGCGGGAACAAATGCATCGCGTCTCTTGTATAAGTGATGTTGTTCCCCCAACCCCAACTGGAAGGACGCACAATGACAACGAAGAATCTTCCGCATACCCTCGCCGGACTTCTCGCACTCTCGGCACTGCCCGCCATGGCAGCCGAACCGGAAGTAACCGCCCCGCAAGTCGTCGAAGCCATCGAAGGCGTTTTTGGCGTTACGCAGGGTGAACGCCGCAACCACACCAAGGGTACCTGCGCCGTCGGCGAGTTCGTCGGCAGCAAGGATGCGGCACGGTATTCGCGTTCCGCGTTGTTCGCCGGCAAGCCAGTGCCGGTCATCGCCCGCTTTTCGCTCGCCGGCGGCAACCCCAAGGCGCCGGACACGGCCAAGAGTGCCCGCGGCATGGCGCTCCAGTTCAAGCTGCCGGACGGCAAACTCCACCATATGACCATGCTCAACACGCCGATGTTCGGCGCGGCCCATCCACAAACTTTTCTCGACCTGATGCTGGCGTTGCGACCCGATCCGGCCACCGGCAAACCTGATCCGGAAAAGATGAAGGCCTTCAAGGCCAGCCACCCGGACAACCTTGCCCAGGCGCAATATCTCGCCAACAACAATCCCCCCGCCAGCTATGCCAGTAGCGCGTTCTTCGGCATTCACACCTTCAAGTTCATCGACAGCAAGAACAAGACGACCCTGGTGCGCTGGCGGTTCGTACCGCAGGACGGCGAAAAGCGGCTGACCGACGACGAGATGAAGACCGCCGGGGCCAATTTCCTCGAACCGGCCCTGATCGCCCGCACCCAACAGGGCCCCGCCCGTTGGGACATGATCGTCGCCATCGGCGAAGCCGGCGATCCCGAAGACAATCCGACGCTGCCGTGGCCAGAGGGGCGCAAGGAATTCAAGGCCGGCACGCTGAGTATCACGACCGCGAAGCCGCAGAAGGGAGCCGAATGCGAGCCGATCAATTTCGATCCGCTGGTGATGGCCGACGGCATCGCGCCGACCAACGATCCGGTCCTCCAGTTCCGCTCACCGGCCTATGCCGTCTCCTTCGGCAAGCGCCTCAGCGGACAATAGCGCTCGCCAAACGAAAAGCCCCGCGCAGACTGGCATCTGGCGGGGCGATCGTCCTGGCGGGAGAAATCCAGCCAGGAATTACTGGCGGAGAGGGTGGGATTCGAACCCACGGTACCTTTCAGTACGCCTGATTTCGAGTCAGGTACATTAGACCACTCTGCCACCTCTCCGAAGGCGCGCATTCTAACACCGGCCACAGCGGCTGCCACCGGCGCCGTGGCAGAATGCCCCTTTCGATTCCTCGCGACTCGGCACCGATGACACGGTTCAATCTGCGCTGGGCCTGTTGGCTGATTGGCTTGCTGCTGGCCGGCTGCGACCACGACAAGGCGGCGCGGCGGCCCGATGCCGATGAATTACTGGTCGGCGTGCTCGACGACCCGGTCTTCTATCAGCCGGCGCCGCCGGAGAGCGAGCCGAGCGGCTTCGAGTACGACCTGCTGGCCGCGTTCGCCGAGTCCCAACAGAAGAAGCTGCACATCGTTCCGGCGCCCAATCCCGGCGCCCTGCTCGACTTGCTGACGGCAGGCGAGGTCGATTTCATCGCCGCGGCGCCCGTCAGGCCGGTGGACAACGTTCGCTACACGACACCGCTGCACGAGGCGCGGCCGCTTATCGTCCGGCATGCCGAGGCTTTGCCGGTCGACGACCCCGAGGCGCTGGCGGGCCACACCGTCGAAGTGCTCCCCGGCACGATTCAGGAAGCCGATCTTGCGGCGCTATCGGTCAGCCTGCCCATCATCATCGATCGACCGCGCGTGACCAACGGCATCGACCTGCTCGCCCGGGTATCGGAGTACCACTCGGAGCTGGCGGCGACCGATTCCACGCACTTCGATGTCGCCGTCAATTATTTCCCCGATCTGGTCGTGGCGCAGGAACTGCCGGGCAAGGTCGCCTATGCCTGGGCCTTCCGCGTCGAGAACGACGCCTTGCGCGCCGCGGCGGAAGTCTTCATCGCCGATTTCCGACACGACGGTCGGCTCGCGAAACTGGACGACCGCTACTTCGGCCACCTCAATCGCATCAACCCGATCGGCGCCACCCAGTTCATCGAGGACATGCGCGCCCTGCTGCCGCGCTACCGGAAGGCCTTCCAGCAGGCGCAGGCGATCACCGGCATCGACTGGCGGCTGCTGGCGGCACTCGCCTACCAGGAATCGAAATGGGACCCGCTGGCGACTTCCTATACCGGCGTGCGCGGCATCATGATGCTGACCGAGGAAACCGCCGACCGCATGGCCGTCGGCAACCGCCTGGACGCGGCCGAGAGCATTCGCGCCGGCGCCAAGTACCTCGCCGAGCTGATGAATCGACTGCCCGCCGGCGTCGGCGAGCCGGATCGGCTATGGCTGGCGCTGGCCGCCTACAACCTCGGCTACGGCCACCTCAACGGCGCGCGCCAGTTCGCCATCGGCCTCAAGCGAGATCCAACCTCGTGGTACGAGATGAAGAAGGTGCTGCCGCTGCTGGCGCGGCCCGAATACTACGAGCGCTTGAAGTCCGGCCGGGCGCGCGGCGGCGAAGCCGTCATCATGGTGGAAAACATCCGCACCTACTTCGACATCCTCGCCCGCTTCGAGCCGGCGGATCGCTCGCCGCTGCAAACCGGCCTGGCTATGCAGTAAGGCGCTCCACGCCGCCCATCCAGGAACGCAGCGCCGCCGGCACGGTGACGCTGCCGTCGGCGTTCTGATAATTCTCCAGGATCGCCACCAGCGTGCGGCCGACCGCCAGGCCGGAACCGTTCAGGGTGTGCACCAGTTCCGGCTTGTTCTTCTCGTTGCGGAAGCGCGCCTGCATGCGCCGCGCCTGGAACGATTCGAAGTTCGAGCAGGAGGAAATCTCGCGATAGGTGTTCTGGGCCGGCAGCCAGACTTCGAGATCGTAGGTCTTCGCGGCCGAGAAACCCATGTCGCCGGTGCACAGCGCCATCTTGCGGTAGGGCAGCTCCAGCTTTTGCAGGATCGCCTCGGCATGCGCGGTCAGTTCCTCCAGCGCCTGCCAGGACTGGTCGGGGCGGACCACCTGCACCAGCTCCACCTTGTCGAACTGGTGCTGGCGGATCATGCCGCGCGTGTCGCGGCCGGCGCTGCCCGCCTCGGAGCGGAAACAGGGCGTATGGCAAACGAACTTCAACGGCAGCGATTCGGCGGCGACGATCTCGTCGCGGACCATGTTGGTCACCGGCACTTCGGCAGTCGGGATCAGGTAGAGCCTGCTGCCGTCGGCGCGCGGCACGCGGAACAGGTCGTCCTCGAACTTCGGCAGCTGGCCGGTGCCGAACATGCTGTCCGCGTTCACCAGATACGGCACGTAAACTTCCGTGTAGCCGTGCTCACCCGTGTGCGTGTCGAGCATGAACTGGGCGAGCGCGCGATGCAGCCGCGCCACGCCGCCCTTCATCAGCGAGAAGCGCGAACCGGAAATCTTCGCCGCCGTCCCGAAGTCGAGGCCGCCGAGCTGCTCGCCGATCTCGACGTGATCCTTCACCGGAAAATCGAAATTCCTCGGCGTGCCGCGACGGCTGACTTCCACGTTGCCGGTTTCGTCGCTGCCGACCGGCACGCTCTCGTGCGGCAGGTTGGGGATCACGGCGACGAAGGCGTTGTAGCGCTCCTGCAATGCGCCCAGCGCGTCCTCGTTGCGCTTGAGTTCGTCGCCGATGCCGCTCACCTCGGCCAGCACGGCGGAGGCATCTTCGCCCTTGCCCTTGAGCATGCCGACCTGCTTGGAGAGGCTGTTGCGCTTCGCCTGCAAATCCTGCGTGCGCGTCTGCACCTGCTTGCGCTCGGCCTCCAGCGCTTCGAAGGCGGCTGTGTCGAGCGTCACGCCGCGCGTGGCCAGGCGTTCGGCAACGTGGGCAAGGTTGGTGCGAAGGAGTTGAATGTCCAGCATGTCGGTTCCTATTTCTTCTTGGCCTTGCGGTCGAGATCGCGCAGGTGCGTGAGTTTTTCCGCGATCTTCTGTTCCAGCCCGCGCGGTGTCGGCTTGTACCACTCGACCTTCGGCATGTCCGCGGGAAAGTAGTTCTCGCCGGCGGCATAGCCTTCCGGCTCGTCGTGCGCGTAGCGGTATTCGGCGCCGAAACCCATCTCCTTCATCAGCTTGGTCGGCGCGTTGCGCAGGTGTTCCGGCACGGCACGCGACTTGTCCTGGTTGATGAAGCGGCGCGCCGAATTATAAGCGACGTAGGTGGCGTTCGATTTCGGCGCCACGGCCATGTAGAGCACCGCCTCGGCCAGCGCCAGTTCTCCTTCCGGCGAGCCGATGCGCTCGTAGGTTTCCCAGGCGTCGAGCGCGATGCGCAGCGCGCGCGGATCGGCCAGGCCGATGTCCTCCGTCGCCATGCGGATGATGCGCCGGGCCAGGTACAACGGATCGGCGCCGCCGTCGATCATGCGCACGAACCAGTAGAGCGAGGCGTCCGGGTTGGAGCCGCGTACCGACTTGTGCAGCGCCGAGATCTGGTCGTAGAAGGCGTCGCCGCCCTTGTCGAAGCGGCGCAGGTCGTGCGCCAGCGTCTCTTCCAGAAAGTCAGCCGTGACGGTACGCCGCTGCGCCACCTGTGCCGCGGTCTTCAACGTCTCGAGCACGTTGAGCAGGCGACGGGCGTCGCCGTCGGCGTGACCGACGATGCGCTCCTTCGCCACGGTGTCGAATTCCAGTTCGGGGAAGGCCTTTTCCCGCGCCCGCTCGAAGAGCTGGCCCAGTTCCTCCTCGGTCAGGCTCTTCAGGACATAGACGGCAGCACGCGAGAGCAGCGCCGAGTTCACCTCGAACGACGGATTCTCGGTGGTGGCGCCGACGAAGGTGAGCAGGCCGCGCTCGACGAAGGGCAGGAAGGCATCCTGCTGCGACTTGTTGAAGCGATGCACCTCATCGACGAACAGCAGCGTCTGCCGGCCCGACTGCGCCAGCGTCAGCTCCGCCTGCTCGACGGCGGCGCGGATATCCTTGACGCCCGAGAACACGGCCGAGAGCGCAATGAACTCGGCATCGAAAGCATCCGCCATCAGCCGCGCCAGCGTGGTCTTGCCGACACCCGGCGGCCCCCAGAGGATCATCGAATGCGGCGTGCGCGACTCGAAGGCCAGCCGCAGCGGCTTGCCGGGGCCGAGCAGGTGCGATTGCCCGATCACCTCGTCGAGCGTCTGCGGCCGCAGCAGCTCGGCCAGCGGCGCGTGGGCGTTAGTGGAAAACAGGTCAGTCACGGGCTAATTATCCTTGCATCCTTGCCGCAGCGCGCAAGAAATACAAGGCTACGGACAAGAAGATGGCTGCGGAACCCCCGTCATCCGATCGATGGGGCTCACCACGCCACGCCCGCCGCGGTTGAGCACGTGGGTGTAGATCATGGTCGTCGACACATCCGAGTGGCCCAGCAGTTCCTGCACCGTGCGGATGTCGTAGCCCGATTCAAGCAAATGCGTTGCGAATGAGTGCCGCAGGGTATGCGGCGTGGCCGCCTTCGCCAGTCCAGCATCGTGCACCGCCTGTTTCATTGCCCGCTGGAACGCCTGATCCTGCAAGTGATGCCGACGCGTGACGCCGCTGCGCGGATCGACCGCCAGCCCGTCAGCCGGAAAGACAAACTGCCAACCCCACTCGCGCCCGGCATTCGGATACTTCCGCTCCAGGGCATAAGGCAGAAATACAGGAGGCACACCCTGCGCCACATCGCGCCCGTGCAGCGCCCGCACCCGCGCCATGTGCTCCTGCAACGGCACGGCAGCAATGGCGGGCAGCATGGTCACCCGATCCTTGAAGCCCTTGCCGTCGCGTACCAGAATCTCGCCGCGACCAAAATCGACATCCTTCACCCGCAGCCGCATGCACTCCATGATGCGAATTCCCGTGCCGTACAACAAACAGCCGATCAACCAGTGCGTACCCGACAGGCGCGACAACACGGCCTGCACTTCCGCCACCGTCAGCACCACCGGCAATCGCCTGGGCGCCTTCGCACTTTCCACGCCATCCAGCCAGGGCAACTCCGTTTCCAGCACCTCGCGATACAGGAACAACAGCGCACTTTTAGCCTGATTTTGCGTCGAGGCCGCCACCTTCCCCGCCACCGCCAGATGCGTCAGGAACGCCTCCACCTCGGCCGCGCCCATTTCGGCAGGGTGACGCTTGCCATGATGCCGAATAAATCGTCTAATCCAATCCACATAAGCCTGCTCGGTCCGCAGGCTGTAATGTTTCAGGCGAATCTTGTCCCGAACGCGGTCGAGCAACCTGGGCGCTGACGTCGGACTGGAACCAGGATAAGCGTTTGTTGCCAACATCATTAGGCCCCACTAAAACCGGCTAACTGATTGAACTAACATGATACTGGTTTTTTATACAGCCTACATGATGGAAAACATTCCGTCAAATAGGCAGTCCACTTAACGTTAGGGCTTTCGACCGAACATGAGGGACGAGACGAAAAATCTATCAGTGTGGTGGCTACGAACCCTAGCCACATTGCTAGGGCTGTCGTTGCCCACAATCGCCCTGCTTCTCCGTGGAAGCCTCGAAAGCCATCTAGCATCGGTAGCGCCAGAACTATT
>DASRXN010000183.1:0-7157 GCA_035654135.1 Rhodocyclaceae bacterium
ATGGCGTACGGCCACGGCTGACTTTGAACGCCGACCAGCCGATGAATCCGGCGTCGACGATGAAGCTGGTCACCACTCTCGCCGCGCTGGAACTGCTCGGCCCGGCCTACACCTGGAAGACCGCCGCCTGGAGCGCCGCGCCCATCGACAACGGCGTCCTGGCCGGCGATCTGGTCATTCGCGGCAGCGCCGACCCCAGGCTCACCTTCGAGCAATTCTGGCTCCTGCTGCGCCAGTTGCGCGCCCGCGGCGTGCGCGAGATCGCCGGCGACCTGGTGCTCGACCGCAGCCTGCTGGCCGCGACCGACCCGGAGCCATCGAACTTCGACGACAAGCCCCTGCGCCCCTACAACGTCGGTCCCGACGCCCTGCTGCTCAACTTCAAGGCCATTCGCCTGCAGCTGGTTCCGGATACCGCGAAGAAGACTGTGCAGGTCACCGCCGAGCCGGAACCGGCCAACCTGGACATCACCAACCTGATCCGCCTCGGCAACAACGGCTGCGGCGACTGGAAGGAATCGTTGCGCGCCGACCTGAACCAGCACGGCAATCACTGGCGACTGGCATTGACCGGCACCTACTCCGCCAGTTGCGGCGAGAAGAACTGGCATCTCGGCCTGCTGCCCCACGGCGAGTATGTGCGCGGCGTTTTCGAGCAGCTCTGGCGGGAACTTGGCGGCACCCTGAAGGGTGGCGTCCGCGACGGCGCCGTGCCGGCCGACGCCCGCCAGCTGGCGACGATCGAATCGGCGGCGCTGTCCGAAATCATTCGGGACATCAACAAGTTCTCCAACAACGTCATGGCCCGGCAGCTGTTCCTGACCATCGGCGCCGAAGCCGGCGCCCGCCCGGCGAGAACCGAAGATGCCGACGCCGCCGTGCGCGCCTGGCTCGACGGCCGCGATCTGCGCTTCCCGGAACTGGTGCTCGACAACGGCTCCGGTCTGTCGCGCCGGGAACGCATCTCGGCCGCCAATCTCACCCGCCTGCTCGCGGCTGCCTGGAAGAGCCCGGTGATGCCGGAATTCGTCGCTTCGCTACCGCTCACCGCCGTCGACGGCACCATGAAGAAACGCCTCAACGGCAACGGCATCGCCGGTCAGGCGCACATCAAGACCGGCACCCTGGAGGGCGTCAAGACCATCGCCGGCTACGTGCTGGACCGTAAAGGCCGCCAGCAGATCGTCGTCTTCCTGGTGAACCACGCCAACGCCCAAGCCGCCCAGGCGGCCCAGGACGCGCTGCTGGCCTGGGTTTACGAAGGCGGCCGCTGAAAGTCAGTCGTCGCGGAACGCCGCCTCAAGCCGGCACCGGCATGTCGCGCCGGTCGAGCAGCGCCAGCCAGCCGCGGATGACCCGATAGAGCACCCACAGGCCAAGCACGCCGACCATGAGCCAGGCGATCGGGATGCCGATGATCGTCAGTACCAGCACTCCCGCGGCCAACGCCCAGGCTGCGGCATACCAGAAGGTACGCAACTGCCAGCGCCAGTGCGATTCCAGCCAGGTGCCGCGCACGTTGCTGCGCGTGATGTAGTTGAGGATGACGGCGATGATCGACGGCCAGCCGAACAGGAAGCTGCCGACGATGGTGGCAGCGCCGAGCACCCCGCCCGCCGCCGAAAGTGCGTGCAGCGCGTACATCACGTGGCACCACGCCTTCGAACCTTCCTGGTCGCGGGTGTCGGCGACCGGGTCGCCATTCTGTTCGTAGTCGGCCATGCCGTTCTCCCTAGAGTCCGAGTTGTTGCCAGAGCGCATCGACGCGCTGCTTCACTTCCGTATCCATGACAATCGGCCGCCCCCACTCACGGCTGGTCTCTCCCGGCCACTTGTTGGTGGCGTCGATGCCCATCTTGCTGCCCAGCCCGGCGACCGGCGAGGCGAAGTCGAGGTAATCGATCGGCGTGTTCTCGGCGATGGTGGTGTCGCGCGCCGCGTCGACGCGCGTAGTCAGCGCCCAGACGACTTCCTTCCAGTCGCGCACATCGACGTCGTCGTCGGTGACGATGATGAACTTGGTATACATGAACTGGCGCAGGAAGCTCCAGATGCCGAACATCACCCGCTTGGCGTGGCCGGGGTACTGCTTCTTCATGCTCACCACGGCCATGCGATAGGAACAGCCCTCCGGCGGCAGATAGAAGTCGGTGATCTCCGGCAACTGCTTGCGCAGCAACGGCACGAAGACTTCGTTGAGGGCCACGCCGAGCATCGCCGGCTCGTCGGGCGGCTTGCCGGTGTAGGTGGAATGGTAGATCGGATTGCGGCGCATCGTCATGCGCTCGATGGTGAACACCGGGAACTCCGCCTGCTCGTTGTAGTAGCCGGTGTGGTCGCCATAGGGACCTTCGACAGCCGTCTCGTTCGGGTGGATCACGCCTTCGAGCACGATCTCGGCCGAGGCGGGAACCTGCAAGTCCGAGCCGAGGCATTTCACCAGTTCGGTCTTGGCGCCGCGCAGGAGTCCCGCGAACTGATACTCCGAAAGCGTATCGGGCACCGGCGTCACCGCGCCGAGGATGGTCGCCGGATCGGCGCCGAGTGCCACTGCCACCGGGAACGGCACGCCCGGGTTCTTCTCGCAGTGATCACGGAAATCAAGCGCGCCGCCGCGATGCGCCAGCCAGCGCATGATCACCTTGTTCGGCGCGATCACCTGCTGGCGGTAGATGCCAAGATTCTGCCGCGCCTTGTTCGGCCCGCGCGTCACCGTCAGGCCCCAGGTGATCAGCGGCGCCACGTCGCCCGGCCAGCAGGTCTGGATCGGCAGGCGAGACAAGTCGATATCCTTGCCGTCCCACACCACCTCATGGCAGGGCGCCGACGACACCACCTTGGGCGCCATGTTCAGTACCTGCTTCAGCACCGGCAGCTTCTCCCAGGCGTCGCGCAGGCCCTTGGGCGGCTCGGGCTCCTTGAGATAGGCCAGCAGTTCGCCCACCTGGCGCAGCGCCATGACTGACTCTTGCCCCATGCCCAGCGCCACGCGTTTCGCGGTGCCGAACAGGTTGCCCAGCACCGGCATCGAACTGCCCTTCGGCTTCTCGAACAGGATGGCCGGCCCGCCGGCGCGCAGCACGCGGTCGCAGATCTCGGTCATCTCAAGCTTCGGATCGACCTCGACGGATATGCGCTTCAGCTCGCCCAGCTGCTCAAGCTGGGCGATGAAGTCGCGCAGGTCGTGGTATTGCATCTCAGAAGACGCGATAGAGGTTGTGGCAGGCAACGCAGTTGCCGAGCACGTCACGCAGCTTGCCGTCAATGCGCGCGCGGTCACCCGACTTCAGCGCCTCGGCGAGTTCGTCGCCGAGCATGTGCGACTGCTTGCTCAGCGGCATCATTCCTTCGGGCATGTACTGGCGCGGAATCGCCTCCGGTGCGCGTTTCTCGTGGCGCATCATGACGCCCATGCCGATGCCGCTCTTGGCCACCATCGCCGCCTCCTGCGGCTTGCCGTCGGCAATGGCCTGCATGATCTGCTGCAGCGCCTGCAGGCGTTCAAGCATCTCGGTGCGCAGCGTGTTCTTCGCCGTCGCAGGCATCTCCACCAGCTGGCGCTTGTCAGGCTCGGTGACCGAGCCGAGCATCATTTGGGCAAAGGATGACGATGCAGTCAGCATCGCGAGGGCTGCGATCAGGGCGCGGTTCGTATTCATGTTTTCTCTCCTGGGATGGTTGGTTTACAGCAGGGGGTGCAGGTTAAGCTCACCGACGATGCCGGCGAACACCGCCGCGCCGAGCCAGTTGTTGTGCCGAAAGGCCTTGAAGCAGGCCATGCGCTCGCGACCGCGGATCAACGTCCAGTGATAGAGCGCGATTGCCGTGGCGACCGTCAGCCCGGCAAAGTAGAAAAGGCCGAAGCGCAGCTGCGTGCCGATCAAGGCGAGGATGGCGATGGCGATACCGTAGCTGAGCATCACCGCCGCAACGTCGAAGCGGCCGAAAGTGATGGCCGAGGTCTTGATGCCGATGCGCAGGTCGTCGTCGCGATCCACCATCGCGTACTCGGTGTCGTAGGCAATGGCCCAGGCGATGTTGGCGACGAGCATCCACCACGCCAGCGGCGGGACCGCTTCCTGCACGGCGGCGAAGGCCATCGGAATGCCGAACCCGAACGCGATGCCGAGGTACGCCTGCGGTATGGCGAAGAAGCGTTTGGTGAATGGATAGCTCACGGCCAGGAACGCCGCCACGAAGGCGAGCTGCCAGACGAGGGCCGACAGCGGCAGGATCAAGAGCGCCGCGCAGGCCATCAGCACCGTTGCCAGCGCCAGCGCCTCGCCAACGCTGACTTTGCCTGCCGTCAATGGTCTTTCCTTGGTACGCTCGACGTGCTTGTCGAAATCGCGGTCGGCGTAGTCGTTAACCACGCAGCCGGCCGAACGCATCAGCGCCGTGCCGAGAATGAAGATCCACGCCAGCAGCCAGCCCGGCCGGCCGCCGGACGCGATCCACAGCGCCCATAGCGTCGGCCACAGCAACAGCAGAATTCCGATCGGCTTGTCCAGCCGCATCAGCTTTTCGTAGAGATCGAGACGTTCCCTGACCAGCGCGAGATTCATGCGTCGGATTCTACTGCCGCCCGCCGCGCGGTTGGATGGCGCCATCACGCGCCAATATGCTGCTCATCTCAACCGCAGGCGAATCCTCGGCATTTCCGGCGATGGCTCGGTAACAGACGGATCATAGGGATGATGATCGTTCCGAAATGAATCCCGGATTCGCCGAACATACTCGTGGGTCTCAGCGAAAGGTGGAATACCTCGAAATCGATTTACGGCACCCTCGCCGGCGTTATAGGCTGCGGCAACCAAAGCCACATTTCCCTTGTAGTAGGCCAGGAGCCAGCGCAGATACGCGAGTCCGCCACGTACGTTCTGTTCAGGATCGAATGGCTTCCTGACATTGAAGCGTGTCGCGGTTTCAGGAATAAGTTGCATCAGGCCCTGTGCCTTCTTTGGCGAAAGGGCAAAGGAATCAAAATTTGATTCCGTTCTAATCACCGCCAATGCCAACCTCGGAATAACGCCATACTGAGGCGCGAGTCGATTGACCAACTCAACGATCTTCGCTGGCCCCATGTGCCGAAGTTCCCCGGCCGGATCTGCTTCAGGTGCGGCCTCTGCTTCCTCCACCTTGATCATGCAGCCGGGCACCGGCGCGGTTTGGTCCCCAACATGCTTGAGCATCCGTTCGGCATCGACATTTCCCTGTCGCGCCGCAAGTGAGAAGAAATATGACGCCAATGTATCGTCCCGCTTGACCCCCCGCCCGTTGGCGTAGATCCAGCCGAGCCGATACTGCGACTCCGAATCACCCAATCGCGCCCCTTCGCAATAAAGCCGCATTGCAAGATCAATATCGCGACCGACACCTTCGCCATGCTCAAGTGCGATTGCCTGTGTGCGTAGCGCAATGGGATCATGGCCTTCCACCTCGGCCAATTCCTCCGCCCTTGCTCCTGAACTGCCCAGAACGAACATGCCCAGGATCGAGCCGAGCAGGCAACGCACGAGCGCAGGATGATTCAGCAGCATTCTCGTTAGGATCCCGATCAGTTCGACATCTGAAGCAAACACCAGAAACGAGAGAACTCGAGCCTCGTACGGATTTGGTGTTCGTTGCCTGAATGCAGTCGCCGGGGCCATTCCGTTGCGATAGACGGATACTCCCTTTCTTTACAAACTATCGTAACTGGCGTCCGGTCCGCAATAGCCCGAAATTGCCAATGGAGCAGGGGCGTACTAGCGTTGCGACGAACTCACCCAGCCGCTATCAGCGCCAGCCGCTATCAGCAGCGTTAGCAGCCCGTCGTCCCCGCTCCGCATCGACACCGCGCAGGATGATCAGGCCGATGACGAAGAAGCTGCCGGTGACGAGGATCGCCAGCCGATGGTCGCCGCCGGAGATCCAGGTCACGGCGCCGTAGGTAAGCGGGCCGAGGATCGATGACAGCTTCACTGCCAGCCCCCAGAGGCCGAAGAACTCGGCGTGACGCGCCGGCGGCGCCAGCACCCCGACCAGCGCGCGGCCCGCCGACTGGCTGGCACCCAGGCACAGGCCGGCGATGTTGGCGGCGATCCAGAACAGCGCCGGACCCTCGGCCTTCCATGCCAGCAGCACCATGACGATCCAGCCGACCAGCGTCGCCGCTATGGCGCGCACGTGGCCGACGCGGTCCTGCACGTAGCCGAAGGCGAAGGCGCCGATGGCCGCCGTGATATTGACCAGGAAGATGAGCTTGATGGTGTCGGCGGTCTGGAAGCCCATCGCCTGCTCGGCGTAGATCGCGGCGAGCGCGATCACGGCCTGGATGCCGGCCTGATAGAAGACGATGCAGAGCATGAAGCGGCGCATGTCCGGGAACTGGCGGGCGTGGTGCAGCGTCTCGCGCAGCCGCTCGATTGCGGCCCCGAGGCCCGGAAGCGTATCGGCCGGCAGCGGTTTCGCCCGCTCGCGCAGGAACAGGAAGGTCGGCAGGCTGGCAAGCGCGAACAGTGCCGCCGTGATCAGCATGGTCACAGGCACGAAGTCTGCCGCACCCTGCCCCTGGCCCTGCGCCCAAGTCACGTAGGCCAGGCAGGCGCCGAGGCTCGCCAGGCCGCCGAGGTAGCCGAGGCTCCAGCCGAAACCGGAGACCTTGCCGAGCGCCTCGCTATCGGCCAGTTCCGGCAGGAAGGCGGCGATCAGGTTCTCGCCGCTGCCGAAGCAGAAGTTGGAGAAGACGAGAAAGATCACCGCGACCGCGAGCGCGCCCGGTCCCGCGAACATCAGACCGGCCGTGCCGAGTACGCAGCCGATCGTCGTCAACGCCAGCCAGCGCTTCTTGGCCGCGCGCGCGTCGGCATGGGCGCCGATCAGCGGCGCGGTAAGCATGATCAGCAGATAGGAAACGGACAATGCCAGCGTCCAGGCGAAGGTCGCCCACGGCGCGTTGCCCGCCACCACCGAAACGAAGTAGGCATTGAAGATCGCCGTGATCACCACCGTCGTGTAGCCCGAGTTGGCGAAGTCGTACATCGCCCAGGCCCAGACCTCGCGCCTGGTCACGCCTTCCGCCAGCGTTTTCGATGTCATGCTTTCAGCAGCTCCTCTCTTCCCGCCAGCCAGCGCGCGAGATGCGCCTCGGCGGCTTGCGGATGGTCGCGCAACAA
>DASRXN010000184.1:0-10115 GCA_035654135.1 Rhodocyclaceae bacterium
ACCACCGGGCGAGTACTTATCGTGGGCGGCAGCACGACGTCGCTTGATGCCGCGCCAAACTACGCCTATACGCCGCTTGGAACCGCCGATCTGTTCCACTGATCTCGCGGGGCAGTCGTGAATTGGGCTAGTGCGCTGTCATGCGCACTGGCCCTTTCTCTTTCGGCGTCCGAGGTGCGAAATTGCTCGATTTGGATCAGCAAGAACGATCCGAAACGATAGAATCACTTCTTCGATGCATGTCCTGTTTGGGAGTTGCCATGTCGCGTGTTGTCGCTGTCTGTGGTCTGGGTTACGTCGGTCTGCCGCTTGCGGTGGAGTTCGGCAAGAAATACGACACCATTGGTTATGATCTTTCCGAAGCAAAGATCGCCAATTACAAGAAATTTATCGATCCTACCGGCGAGGTCAGTACCGAGGATCTGAGGGCAGCGACGAAGCTTTCGGTATCCACCGATCCGACGACCCTGGCCAAGGCGGATGTGATCATCATTGCCGTGCCGACTCCGGTGGACGAGGCGCATATCCCCGATTTCTCGCCCCTGGTCGGTTCGTCGACCACGGTCGGCAAGCACATGAAGAAGGGCGCGATCGTCGTCTATGAATCGACGGTCTATCCCGGAGCCACCGAAGAGGTCTGCATTCCGTTGCTGGAAAAGCATTCCGGCATGAAGTGGATGAAGGACTTCCACGTCGGCTATTCGCCCGAGCGCGTCAATCCGGGCGACAAGGAACGGACCATCACCAGGATCGTCAAGGTGGTCTCCGGAGACGATGCCGCGACGCTCGACGTCGTGGCGGAAGTCTATGGGTCGGTGATCACCGCCGGCATCCATCGCGCCAGTTCGATCAAGGTCGCGGAAGCGGCCAAGGTGATCGAGAACACCCAGCGCGACCTCAATATCGCATTGATGAACGAGCTTTCGATTATCTTCGGCCGTTTGGGCATCGATACGTTGGAGGTGCTCCAGGCGGCGGGTACCAAGTGGAACTTCCTGCCCTTCCGGCCAGGTTTGGTCGGCGGTCACTGCATCGGTGTCGATCCCTACTACCTGACGCACAAGGCCGAGATGCTCGGCTATCACCCGGAGGTGATCCTTGCCGGTCGGCGCATCAACGACGGCATGGCAGCCCACATTGCGCAGCAAACGATCAAGGGGTTGATTCGGAACGGCAGCGCCGTGAAGGGGGCCAAGGTTGCCGTGCTGGGCTTGACCTTCAAGGAGAACTGCCCTGACTTGCGCAATTCGAAGGTCGCCGATCTGGTCCGCGAACTCCAGGATTACGGCTGCGAGGTGTCGGTGCACGATCCGATCGCCGAGGCGCCCGAGGCAAAGCACGAGTACGGGATCACGCTTCGTCCCTGGAACGATCTGCCCAGGGGGGCGGACGCCATTGTCGCGGCGGTTGCGCATCGAGAGTACCTGGCCATGCCGCTGAAGGACATCACCGGCATGTTGAAGTCCGGCGGTCTATTTGTCGACGTGAAGTCGGCCTACGATCAGGTCGCTGTGCGCAGCGCTGGCTATATTCTCTGGCGGCCCTGAGTGATGACGCCTTACCAACAGCTTCAGACTCGCTTCCGTAGCGAATGTCACACTTGGCTCGTTACTGGTGTTGCCGGTTTCATTGGCAGCAACCTGCTCGAAACCCTGCTGAAGCTCGACCAACAGGTCGTCGGCCTCGACAATTTCGCTACCGGTCACCAGCACAACCTGGATCAGGTAAAGAGGCTGGTCGCGCCCGAACAGTGGGCCCGTTTCCGTTTCATCGAAGGCGATATTCGCAAGCTCGACGATTGCCGCGCCGCCTGTGCCGGTGTCGATTATGTGCTGCATCAGGCGGCGCTGGGTTCGGTGCCGCGTTCGCTCGAAGATCCGATTACCACCAACGCGTCGAACATCGACGGCTTCCTCAACATGCTGGTGGCGGCTCGCGATGCGAGCGTCAAGCGCTTCGTCTATGCCGCGTCGAGTTCGACCTATGGCGACCATCCGGGCCTGCCCAAGGTCGAGGATCGCATCGGCAAGCCCTTGTCACCCTATGCTGTGACCAAGCTGGTCAACGAGCAGTATGCCGATGTCTTCGCCCGGGTGTATGGTTTCCGGACCATCGGCCTGCGTTACTTCAACATCTTCGGGCAGCGCCAGGATCCGAATGGGGCCTACGCGGCCGTGGTGCCGAAGTGGACGGCGGCAATGATGGCCGGCGAGCCTGTCTGGATCAACGGCGACGGTGAAACCAGCCGCGATTTTTGCTACATCGCCAACACCGTGCAGGCCAATCTGCTGGCGGCGACGGCGACGAGCGACGAGGCCACCAACCAGGTTTACAACGTAGCGGTCGGCGACCGCACGACGCTGAACGAATTGTTCGAGGCGATACGTGTCTTGCTGGAGCCGCGCTTCAAGCATCTGGCCGGCTTCAAGCCCAGCTATCGCGACTTCCGGGCTGGCGATGTGCGGCACTCGCTGGCCGATGTGACGAAGGCTCGCACGCTGCTGGGCTTCGAGCCCAGCCATCGCATCGGCGAAGGGTTGCGCGAGGCGATGGACTGGTACGTCGCCAACGTCGGCGGCAAATAGGCCGATTGTTTACGCCGCGAGGGCGCCCTTGCGGTGAGGGTCGATGACCTGCAGGAGTTGCGCGAATACCTTGGGGGTGCCGCAGACGATGTTGCCCGTGGCGAGGTAGTTGGCCTCGCCGGCAAGGTCGCCCACGAGGCCGCCGGCTTCGCTGATCAGCAGCGCGCCGGCCGCCATGTCCCAGGGCGAGAGGCCGAATTCCCAGAAGCCGTCCAGCCGGCCGCTGGCGACGTAGGCAAGGTCGAGCGATGCCGCCCCGGGACGGCGCACACCGGCCGTCCGGCGTGTCATTTCCTTGAAGATTGCCAGATAGGCTTCGACGTGATCGAACACGCGATAGGGGAAGCCGGTGCCGATCAGGGCTTCGTCGAGCTTGGCGCGCTTCGAGACGCGGATGCGCTTGTCGTTGAGGAAGGCGCCGGCACCTTTTGTTGCCGTGAATAACTCGTTGCGCGAGGGATCATAGACCACCGCATGGGTCAGTACCCCCTTGTGCGCCATGGCGATGGAAACCGCGTATTGCGGGAAGCCGTGGATGAAGTTGGTGGTGCCGTCGAGCGGGTCGATGATCCACTGGAATTCGCTGTCGTCCTGGCCGGAGCGGCCGGTCTCCTCTGCTAAAATCGCATGCTTCGGGTAGGTCTCGCGCAGGGTCTCGATGATCACGGCCTCGGCGGCCTTATCCACTTCGGTGACGAAATCGTTCTGCTGCTTGACGCTGACTTTCAGATGGCCGACGTCGAGGCTGGCGCGATTGATGATCTGGCCGGCGCGCCGGGCAGCCTTGATGGCGACATTTAGTGTGGGATGCATGGCCGCGATTTTAGCAGACAGCCCAAGATGAACCCGGATTCTCCGCTCCGGCGGATTCGCATCGTGCTTTCGCATCCCAGCCATCCGGGCAATATCGGTGCAGCGGCGCGGGCGATGAAGACGATGGGGCTGTCGCGGCTCTATCTCGTCAATCCGAAGATATTTCCCGATGCTCAGGCTGATGCTATGGCCACCGGCGCTACCGATGTGCTGGCGGCGGCCACGGTTTGCGCATCGTTGGCCGAGGCGCTGATCGGTACCGTTGCCGCGACCGCGTTGACCAGCCGCCGGCGCGAACTGGCGACGGCGCCGGTCTGGGCACGGCAGGCCGCCGGCGAACTGGTGGCGATGACTGCCGCCGGCGAAGTGGCGTTGGTGTTCGGCAACGAGACAGCCGGGCTGTCGAACGAGGAAGTCTCGCTGTGCAAGCACTGGGCATTGATTCCGACCAGTCCCGACTACAAGTCCCTGAACCTGGCCCAGGCGGTACAGATCCTTTGCTACGAATTGCGGCTGGCAGCCGTCGATGCCGGTGCTCCGCCGCAGGTGTCCGAGGCCGGCGAACTGGCCAGCCATGAACAAGTGGAAGCCCTCGTGGCTCACCTGGAGCGCGCTGCCGTCGGCAGCGGTTTCCTGGATCCGAACCAGCCCAAGCGCCTGATGCCGCGCATGCGGCGGCTGTTTTCCAGAGCCGGGCTGGAGAAGGAAGAGGTCAATATCCTGCGTGGGATGCTCGCTTCCTTCGAGAAATAAGTTGACTGGCCGAGTCGGGATTTTTAATATTTCATGACTTTCTAATGGTTGCAGCACATGTTCTCCCACCTTCGTGAAGATATTGCCTGCGTTTTCGACCGGGATCCGGCCGCCCGGACCACGTGGGAAGTCCTGACCTGCTACCCGGGTTTTCACGCCCTGACTTTGCATCGGTTCGCCCACTGGCTGTGGGGGCATCGCCTGCGCTGGCTGGCGCGCCTGACGTCGCATTTCGGCCGCTGGATTACAGGCATCGAGATTCATCCCGGTGCCACGATAGGTCGCCGGGTGTTCATCGACCATGGCATGGGTGTAGTGATTGGCGAGACGGCGGAAATTTCCGATGACTGCACGCTGTACCATGGTGTCACGCTGGGTGGCACGTCCTGGAACAAGGGCAAACGCCATCCGACGCTCATGCCGGGCGTCGTTATCGGTGCCGGCGCCAAGGTCCTCGGGCCGATCACCATCGGCGAGGGTGCCAAGATAGGTTCCAACGCCGTGGTGGTGCGCGATGTACCGGCGGGAGCGACGGCGGTTGGTATTCCCGCGCGCATCGTCGAACCTGGCCGCGACCAGGCGCGTCACGAAAAGGCCGCCCAGATGGGCTTTTCCGCCTACGCGGTGTCGCGTGACGAGGACGATCCGGTGTCGATGGCGATCCACGGCCTGCTCGACCATGCCGTCGAAACCGACCGGCGGATCGAGGTGCTGCTGAGTTATATCGAGCGTTGCGGCGTATCGGTCGAGGACGATGTTGCCACCGCGGACAAGTTCGATCCCAAATACCTTTCGAAAATTGTTGACTAACAGTGTGCCCGCCCAATATAGTTGAGCATAACGGTCGGGTATTAAGCCGTTCCTATTAACGAGACTTCGAGGTATCCCATGAGACTGACGACAAAAGGACGTTTCGCGGTGACGGCGATGATCGATCTTGCACTGCGCCAACACACCGGTCCGGTGACGCTCGCCGGCATCGCCGAGCGCCAAAAGATTTCCCTCTCCTATCTGGAGCAACTCTTCGGCAAGCTGCGCCGCAATCACCTGGTGGCCAGCGTGCGCGGCCCCGGTGGAGGCTATTGCCTGGCCAAGGCGATGGAGCAGGTTTCCGTCGCCGACATCATCCAGGCGGTCGACGAGACGCTGGACGCTACTCAATGCGGTGGCAAGGGCGATTGTCATGACGACCATCCCTGCATGACGCACAACCTGTGGACCAGCCTCAACCACCGGATGTTCGACTATCTGCGCTCGGTGAGCCTGCGCGAACTGGTCGATCAGCAGCGTAACAACGCTGCCTGCGTCGCGGCGATTCGCGAGGAAAGCACGGTCCGGCGCCCGATTCGTCGCATTCCGGTCGCCTTGACGGCCTGACAACTCTCCATGTTCACCCCTGTCTATCTCGATCACAACGCCACGACGCCTGTCGATCCGAGGGTGTTGGAGGCCATGCTGCCGTGGTTTTCGCAGCGTTATGGCAATGCCTCCAGCCGTCACGAATACGGGCGGGCAGCGCGGGCGGCGATCGACGAGGCGCGGGCAAGGGTGGCGACAGCGATCGGCGCCCACGCTACTGAAGTGGTCTTCACCAGCGGCGGCTCCGAGGCGAACAATCTGTTAGTCAAGGGCGCGGCAGGCAACATGAAGCCCGGCCTGGTCGGCGTGTCGGCGATCGAGCACCCCTGCGTGCGCGAGCCGGCCAAGGCCTTGCAGCGCCAGGGCTGGCAGGTGCAGGAAATCGGTGTCGATGGCGAAGGGCGGCTGAGCGCCGAGGATTACGCAGCGGTGCTGGCAAAGCGGCCATCCCTGATTTCGGTGATGCTGGCGAACAACGAGACTGGTGTCATTCAGGACATCGGTCGCTGTGCCGAGGCCGCCAGACCGACGCGGGCCTGGTTCCACACCGACGCCGTGCAAGCCTTCGGGAAGATTCCTGTCGATTTCCGCGCCCTCAATGCGCGCGGCGTGCATGCCATGACGCTTTCCGCGCACAAGATCGGCGGCCCGAAAGGCGCCGGTGCGCTGGTACTCGACAAGCGGCTCGACCTTGCGCCTCTGATTTCGGGCGGCGGCCACGAGCGGGGCCTGCGCTCCGGCACGGAAAACGTGCCGGCGATCGTCGGCTTCGGCGTTGCCTGCCAACTCGTTTCCGAACAAGAGTCAGCCGTGGCGGCACGCCTCGCCAGTTTGCGGAGCATCGTGGAACGAGGCCTGGCGGAGCAGGGGGCGACGATCTTCGGCGTTGATGCCGAGCGACTGCCCAACACCGTCTACTTTGCGCTGCCGGGCATCGATGGCGAAACACTGGTGGCCAAGCTCGATCGCGCCGGCTTTGCCGTCGCCAGCGGCGCCGCCTGTTCCAGCGCCAATCCGGAGCCGTCGCACGTGCTGATGGCGATGGGCATCGAGCCGGGGCTGGCGCGCGGCGCGGTGCGTGTGAGCCTGGGACGCGAAACAACGGCAAAGGAAGTGAGCGATTTCCTGCTTGCCCTTGCCGAAACAGTTTTTCAATTGAGAAGGCTGGCCGTCCTGGCCGGTTGAGGAGAACGCGTAATGTTGAAGCTACCCATCTACCTGGACTACTCCGCTACCACACCGGTGGACCCGCGAGTGGCGAAGAAGATGATTCCCTACCTGACCGGGCATTTCGGCAACCCGGCCTCGCGTTCCCATCCCTTCGGCTGGGAAGCGGAAGCGGCGGTCGAAGAAGCACGTGAACAGGTGGCGAAGCTGGTCAATGCCGATCCCAAGGAAATCGTCTGGACCTCGGGTGCCACCGAATCGAACAACCTGGCCATCAAGGGCGCCGCGCACTTCTACGCCGGCACCAAGGGCAAGCACATCATCACCGTCGAGACCGAACACAAGGCGGTGCTCGATACCTGCAAGGAACTGGAGCGCGAAGGCTTCGAGGTTACCTACCTGCAACCGCAGGACAATGGTCTGATCACCCTCGACCAGTTCCAGGCGGCATTGCGCAAGGACACCGTGCTGGCCTCGGTGATGGCGGTGAACAACGAGATCGGTGTCATCCAGCCGATCGCCGGACTGGGCGAGCTCTGCCGCGCCAACGGCACCATCTTTCATGTCGACGCGGCGCAGGCCACGGGCAAGATGCCCATCGATCTCGCCAATCTGAAGGTCGATCTGATGTCCTTCTCCGCGCACAAGACCTACGGCCCCAAGGGCATCGGTGCCCTTTACGTCCGTCGCAAGCCGCGAATCCGCCTGGAGGCGCAGATGCACGGTGGCGGCCATGAGCGCGGCATGCGCTCCGGCACGCTGGCGACACACCAGATCGTCGGCATGGGCGAAGCGTTCCGCATCGCCCGCGAGGAAATGGCGACCGAGAACGAGCGCATCCGCATGCTGCGCGACCGGCTGATGAAGGGCCTGCTGGATATCGAGGAAGTGTTCATCAACGGCGACCTGGAACAGCGCGTGCCGCACAACCTCAACATCAGCTTCGCCTACGTCGAAGGCGAGTCGCTGATGATGGCCATCAAGGATATCGCCGTCTCCTCGGGCTCGGCCTGCACCTCGGCCAGTCTGGAACCGTCGTACGTGCTGCGGGCGCTCGGCCGTTCCGACGAACTCGCCCACAGCTCGATCCGCTTCACCCTCGGCCGCTTCACCACCGAGGAGGAAATCGACTATACGATCAGGCTGCTGCATGAGAAGATCGCCAAGCTGCGCGAACTGTCGCCGCTCTGGGAAATGTACAAGGATGGCATCGATCTCAACACCGTGCAGTGGGCTGCACACTGAAGGAGTAGCGCCATGTCATACAGCACCAAGGTCATCGACCACTACGAAAATCCCCGCAACGTCGGTTCCTTCGCCAAGGAAGATGATGGCGTCGGCACCGGCATGGTTGGCGCGCCGGCCTGCGGCGACGTCATGAAGCTGCAGATCAAGGTCGGCAAGGACGGCGTCATCGAGGACGCCAAGTTCAAGACCTACGGCTGCGGTTCGGCCATTGCCTCTTCGTCGCTGGTGACCGAGTGGGTCAAGGGCAAGACGCTCGATCAGGCCGTGGAGATCAAGAACACGCAGATTGCCGAGGAACTGGCGTTGCCGCCGGTAAAGATCCATTGTTCGATTCTGGCCGAGGATGCCATCAAGGCAGCCGTCGCCGACTACAAGAAGAAGCAGGGAGCCTGACCGATGATTACGATGACCGAGAGCGCTGCGAAGCACGTCACGGGTTTTTTGGCCAAACGCGGCAAGGGCATTGGCATCCGTCTAGGGGTCAAGACCTCCGGCTGCTCGGGCATGGCTTACAAGCTGGAGTTCGCCGACGCGGCCGAGCCCGAGGACGTCGTGTTCGACACTCAGGGCCTCAAGGTGCTGGTCGATCCGCGCAGCCTGCCGTATATCGATGGCACGGAACTCGATTACGCCAAGGAAGGCCTGAACGAGGGCTTCAAGTTCAACAACCCGAACGTCAAGGATCAATGCGGTTGCGGTGAGAGTTTCCAGGTCTGATGACCAACTTCGACCTCGAAACCTTCTCGCGGGACCACTTCGCGCTGTTCGGCCTGCCGCGCCGCCAGGCGCTGGACGAAATCGAGCTCGAACAGGTCTATCGGGACGTGCAGGGCAAGGTTCATCCCGACAAGCATGCCCATCTGGCCGATTCCGAGAAGCGGCTGGCGATGCAGTGGGCCACCAAGGTGAACGAGGCGTACCTGACACTCAAGAGCCCCCTCAAGCGCGCCGAGTATCTGTTGCGCCTGACCGGCCACGACCCGCAGATTGAACACAATACCGCCATGCCCGCGGACTTCCTCATGCACCAGATGGAACTGCGCGAGGCGGTGGCCGAGGCGCGCGATGGCAGCGACGCCGACGCGCTGGACAGCATGCGCCGGCAGATGAAGAAGGAAATGAGCGACCAGTACCAGGCGCTCGTTCTCGCCCTTGATGAAAAGACCGATTACGCCCGCGGCGCCGAGATCGTGCGCCAGCTGATGTTCCAGGAAAAACTCCTCAAAGAAATAGACGAAGCCCTCGAAACCGTCGAGGCATAGGAACACCGCCATGGCATTGCTGCAGATTTCCGAACCGGGCGAATCTACCGCCCCTCACGAGCACCGGCTGGCCGTCGGAATCGACCTCGGCACCACCAATTCCCTGGTCGCCACGGTACGCAGCGGCCAATCCGTGGTGCTGAACGACGAACTGGGACGCCCCCTGCTGCCCTCGGTCGTTCACTACGGCGGCAATGATCATGTCGATGTCGGCTTCGAAGCGCAGGCCCGCCAGTCGCTCGATCCCCGCAACACCATCGTCTCGGTCAAGCGCTTCATGGGCCGCGGCCGTCGCGACATCTCCCACATCGAGTCCATGCCCTACGACTTCGTCGACGCCGAAGGCATGGTCAAGTTGCGTACCGCCCAAGGTGTCAAGTCGCCGGTGGAAGTGTCGGCGGACATCCTCAAAGCCCTGCGTGCCCGTGCCGAGGCGGCGCTGGCCGGCCAACTGACCGGGGCGGTCATCACCGTGCCCGCGTACTTCGACGACGCCCAGCGTCAGGCGACCAAGGATGCCGCGCGCCTGGCGGGCCTCAACGTCCTGCGCCTGCTCAACGAACCTACCGCCGCGGCCATCGCCTACGGCCTAGACAATGGGGCCGAAGGCACCTATGCGGTCTATGATCTCGGCGGCGGCACTTTCGACATGTCCATCCTCAAGCTGGCCAAGGGGGTGTTCCAGGTACTCGCCACCGGTGGCGACTCGGCACTGGGCGGCGACGATTTCGACCAGCGCGTGTTCTGCTGGATCATCGAGCAGGCCAAGCTGGCACCGCTTTCGCACAACGATGCCCGGCTGCTGCTGACCCGCGCCCGCGAGGCCAAGGAATACCTGACGCTGCACGGCGAGGCGCCGATCACCGCCAAGCTGTCCACCGACGAGATCGTCGACCTCAAGCTGACCAGCGAGACATTCACCGAGATC
>DASRXN010000185.1:0-4313 GCA_035654135.1 Rhodocyclaceae bacterium
GCCGATGTACTGGCGGAACGCCTGTCGGGCCGGCCCGGCGTCATCCTCTGCGGCGAACTCCCTGCCACACCGGGCTTCGCGCCGGCCATCGCGACACTGGCGGAACGGCTCGGCGCACCCATCCTCGCCGAACCGCTCGCCAACCTGCGCCACGGGCCGCACGACCGCTCGCATATTCTCACCCATCAGGCGCGCTTCCTGCGCCGGCCGGCCGCGTTCAAGCCCGCGTGGCTGCTGCGCTTCGGCCGCTTCCCGGTTTCGCGGGTGCTGGAACGCTGGCTGGCCGGACTCGACGAATGCGAGCACATCCTCGTCGCGCCGCCGGGCCTGTGGCCCGATCCGCTCTGGCGGAGCGGCACGCTTGTCCGCGCCACGCCGCAGGCCGCGGTCGAAGGCCTGCTGGCGCAGCCCCTCGCCGCCCCGCCCGCAGCTTGGTTCGACGGATGGCGAGGCGCGGAAACGGAAGCGCGCGAGCCGGCCGGGTTCTTCGAAGGCACGGTGGCGCGCGCGCTGATGGAGGCGCTGCCGGCAGGCGGTCACTGCTTCGTCGGCAACTCGCTGGCCATCCGCGCCATGGACGCCTTCGGCGGCACGTCGGCAAAGACGCTGACGCTGCACGGCAATCGTGGCGCCTCGGGCATCGACGGCAATGTCGCCACGGCGGCCGGCATCGCCACCGCCTCCGGGGCGCCGACCGCCGTGCTGCTCGGCGACCAGGCTGCGTTGCACGATTTGGGCGGGCTCGTAGCGTTGGCCGGGCGCAACATCGTCGCAGTAGTGGTGGACAACGGCGGCGGCGGCATCTTCGAGCATCTGCCGCTGGCAAAGACATTGCCCGGTCCCTTGCTGGAACGTGGCTGGCTGGCACCGCCCAACGTCGATTTCGGCGCCCTCGCCGCAGCATTCGGCCTGGGCTACGCGGAAGCCACGGACGCCACGCAACTGGCGACGGAACTGGCCCGCGCTTTCGCCGCCGGCGGCTCGCGCCTGTTGCGAGTGGTCATCGACCGCGCTACGAGCCGATCCGCTTTCGGCGGCTGAAGAACCGTCATCTCAAGCCGTTACGCGTTGCCCATGCAGCGCCCCTTTGCCGGTATAATTTTTTTTGATCGCGCTTGCAACGCGCGCCGGTTTGCCGGAGGGAACCATGGAGCTTTTCTGGAAGCTTTACCACTGGAACGAACGAACGTTCTTCAACTCGTTGACCAGGAAGCTGCTGAGCTTTCTGCTCCTGTTCTTCATCGACGTCGGCTACCTCGGCATCTACATCCGTGAAAAGAATCTGATCGCCGACCAGTTGGCCAGGACCAGCGTCCCGGCAGACACCGTTCAGCAGATCGGCGCGCAACTGGACCACGGGCTCGTGTTGATGCTGGGTCTGACGGCGATCGCGTTGCTGTGGAACATCCTGCAGATTCTCTACCTGCGTCACCTCATCGTCCGGCCGGTAAAGGCCATCACCGCGATCTTCGACGAGATCGCGCGCGGCGAGGGCGATTTCTCGCGCAACCTGCCGACCCTTACCCACGACGAGTTGCGCGAACTGGCCGACAGCTACAACCGCTTTGCCGACAAGATGCGCCAGATCATCGGCGAGGTGCGCAAGATGAGCGTCAGCATCGCACGCGAGGCGGTGGTGGTTAAGAAGACCGTGGCCGCCACGGCGATTCGGGCAGCGCAACAGGGCGAAATCGCCACGTCGGTGTTCGACGCCAGCAACGAGGCAACCACGGCCATCCATGAGGTATCGGGATCGGCGGAGGTGATCTCCCATTCCACAGAATCGAATCTGGATACGGCGCGCGCCAAGTACGCCGAGATGCAGGCGGTCGTCGACACCGTGCAGATGGTCAGCAACAAGATGTCGAGCTTCAACAACACAGTCAGCAATCTCGCGCAGCGCTCGGACAGCATCCGCCAGATCGTCGGCCTGATCCGCGACGTCGCCGACCAGACCAACCTGCTGGCGCTCAATGCCGCCATCGAGGCGGCGCGGGCAGGCGAAGCGGGCCGCGGCTTCGCCGTGGTTGCCGACGAGGTGCGCAAGCTCGCCGAGCGCGTCAATGTCGCCACCCAGGAAATCAACGACAACATCGCCGCGATGGGCGCGCTGGTCCAGGAGACCCAGACGGAAAACGACCTCATCAACTCGGACATCCGGCATGCGCGCCAGGTGGTCGAGCAGTCATCGAGCGACTTCCGGAACATGGTCGCCGATTTCGAGCGCACCACCGATCAGTTGAGCCAGATCGCCACCGCCATGGAGCAACTGACCGCCACCAACAGCCAGGTGCATGAAGCCGTCAACCACGTCCGCGATCTGTCGGCGGAAGTGGCGCAGAGCATGAATGCCTCGGAGCAGACGACACTGACCTTGACGGCGGCAACCGAAAGCGTTCAGGAACTCGTCTCGCGCTTCAAGATCGGCCGCGGCGCCTTCGACTTCAACGTCGATGAGGCGCACAAGTTCCAGCAGGCAGCGAAGTTACGGCTCGAGGATCTGGCTGGGCAAGGTGTGGATATCTGGGAACAGCGATATCAGCCGATCCCCGGCACACGGCCACAGAAATACGAAATCAGCAGTCTGGCGGCCTTCCAGCAGCACATGCAGCCCGTTCTGGAAAAATGTCTGGCCAGCCTCAACGGCGGCATCTTCGCGATCCTGATCGACAATCAGGGCTACGCGGCGATTCACAACCTCAAGTATTCGCAGCCGCTGACCGGCAACTACGAAAAGGATCTGGTCGGCAATCGCACCCGGCGCATCTGGGAAGACCCGACCGGCCAGCGTGCGGCAAAGAACACGCAACCGTTGTTATTGCAGACCTATGCCCGGGATACCGGTGAAATCCTGTCCGAGATCGACATGCCGCTGGTCATCGACGGCCGCCACTGGGGCAACATCCGCGTCGGCTGCGACAGCAAGGTGCTGCTGGAAAGCTGAAAGCGCCAGCAACCGGTAGAATATTTGCCGCATCGCAACACTCTCCTGGAACATGGCCAGAATCTCCATCTACGACTCCACGCTGCGCGACGGCGCGCAGGCGCAGGGCATCTCGTATTCGGTCGACGACAAGCTCAAGATCGTCGAGCGACTCGACGCGCTCGGCATCCGCTACATCGAGGCCGGCAACCCCGGCTCGAACCCGAAGGATCTGGAGTTCTTCGCCCGCGCCGGCGCCCTCAAGTTCGCGAATGCACGCCTGATCGCCTTCGGCGCCACGCGCAAGGTCGGCAAGCGCATCGCCGACGATGCCAACGTGCAGTCGCTGCTCAAGGCCGGCACGGCGGCGGTGGCCATCTTCGGCAAGAGCTGGGACTACCAGGCGCTGGAGATCCTGCGCACCACGCTCGACGAAAACCTGGCCATGATCGGCGACACGGTGCGCTACCTGAAGCAGCACGGCAAGGAAGTGGTGTTCGACGCCGAGCATTTCTTCGACGGCTGGAAGGACAACTCCGACTACGCGATGAAGACGCTGGCCGCGGCCGCGGAAGCCGGCGCGGATGCGCTGGTGTTGTGCGACACCAACGGCGGCAGCTTTCCCGACGAGATCTTCGACATCACCCATGCGGTATGCGAACGTTTTCCTGGCGTCACTATCGGCATCCACTGCCACAACGACAGCGAAATGGCGGTGGCGAATTCGATCCGCGCCGTGCAGGCCGGCGCCACACAGGTGCAGGGCACCATCAACGGGCTGGGCGAACGCTGCGGCAACGCCAATCTGTGCTCGATCATTCCCAACCTGCAACTGAAGCTCGGCCACGAGTGCATCCCCGAAGGGGCCATGAAGCACCTGACCTCGGTGGCGCGCGCGGTGAGCGAAATCGCCAACATGCCGCACAACGAGAAGGCACCCTACGTCGGCGGCCACGCCTTCGCCCACAAGGGCGGCATGCACATCGACGCCGTGGTCAAGAACCCGATTTCCTACGAGCACATCAACCCCGAGCTGGTCGGCAACAGCCGGCGCGTGCTGATGTCCGAAGTGGCCGGCCGCAGCACGCTGCTGGCGCGCATCAACGCCGTCGATCCGACGCTGGTCAAGGATTCGCCCGAAACGCGACGCATCATGGACAAGCTGAAGGAACTCGAACACGACGGCTACCAGTTCGAGGCGGCGGAAAGCTCCTTCGAACTGGTGGTGCGCAAGATGCTCGGTCGCTACACGCCCTTCTTCGAACTGGTCGAGTTCAAGGTCATCGTGAATGAGCCGACCGTCAACGAAGTGAATTCGTCGGTGATCATCAAGGTGCGCGTTGGCGACCAGGAAGTACTGACCGTCGCCGAGGGCGACGGGCCGGTGAAC
>DASRXN010000186.1:0-6560 GCA_035654135.1 Rhodocyclaceae bacterium
GGATTATAGCCGAACCGCAGCGCCGGTCGCAAACGACAAGGGGCGCCGAAGCGCCCCTGTAACCCGAAGTAGCGTGACTCAGGCCGAGAACGAGGAACCGCAGCCGCAGGTGCTGGTTGCGTTCGGGTTCTTGATCACGAACTGCGAACCTTCCAGCCCCTCGGAGTAATCAATCTCGGCGCCGACCAGATACTGGTAGCTCATCGGGTCGATCAGCAGCGTGACGCCATTCTTCTCCATCACGGAGTCGTCGGCGTTGGCCACTTCGTCGAAGGTGAAACCGTACTGGAAGCCCGAGCAGCCGCCGCCGGTGACGAACACCCGCAGCTTCAAGTCCGGATTGCCTTCTTCCTGAATCAGTTCGCGCACCTTGTTGGCAGCACTGTCCGAAAACAGCAGCGGTGCCGGCATATCGTTTGCACTCATGTTTTTCTCCTGTTGGGAATCATTGGGGACTGTTTATTATCGGCGTCCGTTATTGCAAGGTCAATTGCCGCCAGACGCCAGCTTCAGCTCGACCGACTTGGCCGGCTGGCCGGTATGCACCAGCTTGCCCTGAACGACGGCGCCGAGATGCATCTCGATGGCGCTGTACTCGACATCGCCGGTAACGCGAGCCTTGGCCTGCAATTCGAGAAAGCCCCTCGATACCACCGGACCAATGACGGTGCCGTTGATGACCAGATGCGAAACGGAAATTTCGCCTTCGATGCGGGCATGCTCGCTGACGACCAGCGTGCTGGATTGTTCGCTGGCAGCATTTACATTGCCACGAACCTCGCCGTCGATGCGCAAGCCACCGGAAAAGGTGACGTCGCCGGTAACGGTAGTGCCGGCGCCGATCAGCGTATCGATGCGGTTCTGCGGCTTGCTGGCTTTCTTGAACATCATGGCTGTGCTCCTTAAAGGGTAATGCTCTGGGTCGCCTTGACGGTGCCTTCCTGCACCAGTCGAACCTCGACCCGCCGGATTCTGGCGTCCGGGGGAATCTCGAAGTGGCCTTCGAGGCTGCGGAAATTGCGGAACAAAACGGCGAACTTGCCCGCTTCGGGATCGCCCGGGCGCGGCAAAATAATCATAGCACCGTCGCCGTTCCCCTGTTGGATCGTGACATAGAGTTGCAGCGCGCCCCGGAACTCCTGATTGGCTTCAGCGCCGCGGCGCGACAGCAACAGACGGTAGCGGTATCGCCCCGCCATACTATCAGGCTCGACGCGCAGGCGGCTGATGCTGACCGGCTCGGTCTTGCCGCCACCGCTGGCGAGATTCTCGAACACGGCGAGACCTTCCTTGAGCCGGGCGTTTTCCTCTTCCAGCGTCTTGACCTGGCTGGTCAATTGATCAAGGGTAGTGCGCTCGATCCGCAGGTTACTGTCGCTGGAATTGGCGATGCTGCGCAGACGCGTGGCCTCGGCCTCCAATAACTCGGTCTTCTCGCGCAGGGCCTTGATCTCGCCCTCGCTCTCGCTGCGGTCAAAGCCGGCGAAGCGCCGGCCGGCATCGTACATCCAGCCCGCCAAGGCAAGCGCGAGTGCCAGGACCACCACAACGGCCGACGCCCGCCAATACCATGGCACGTGCGTACGCACCGCCATCTTCGGCGCGGCGATGCCGTAACGGCCGCGCAGCCGGCGCAGCGTCAGGGCAAGACGGGTATTTGAGTAAGGGCGGTACATTCGTCGAAGCCAAACATCAGATTCATATTCTGGACCGCCTGGCCGGCAGCGCCCTTGGTCAAGTTGTCGATCACCGACAGCACGACCAGCGTGTCGCCACCCTGCGGCCGGTGTACGGCGATGCGACAGATGTTGGAGGCGCGCACCGAGCGGGTCTCGGGAAGCGACTTGGGCGGCAGGACATCAACAAAGGACTCGTTGGCGTAGCGCTTTTCAAACAGGGACTGGAAATCTTCTTCGCGTGTAGTCCGGGCATAAAGCGTGGCGTGAATGCCGCGGATGAGCGGCGTCAGGTGCGGCACGAAAGTCAGCCCCACCGGGACGCCGGCAGCGATACTAAGCCCTTGGCGAATTTCCGGCAGGTGTCGGTGGCCGGCGACGCCGTAGGCCTTGAAGTTGTCGGAAGCCTCGGCGAACAGGATATGTGTCTCGGCTTTGCGGCCGGCGCCCGACACACCCGACTTGCAGTCGGCAATCAGGTGTTCGATATCGACGCAGCCCGCTTCGATCAGTGGCAGCAAGCCCAATTGTGCGGCAGTCGGATAGCAGCCGGGGTTGGCCACCAGCCGCGCCTTCCTGATCGCCTCGCGGTTCACTTCGGGCAGGCCGTAGACGGCTTCGGCGACCAGTTCCGGCGCCGCGTGGGTCATGCCGTACCATTTCTCCCAGACGGCGATGTCCTTGATGCGGAAATCGGCCGCCAGGTCGATCACCCGCACGCCGGCATCGAGCAGGGGACGCGTCTGCTGCATGGCGATGCCATTCGGCGTGGCGAAGAAGACAACATCGCAGCGATCGAGCGGCGCCTCCTTGGGATCGGTGAACTTGATGGCGACACGGCCACGCAGACTCGGGAACATGTCGGCAACGGGTGTGCCTGCCTCGCCGCGCGAGGTAATCGCCGCCAGTTCGACTTGGGGGTGCTGTGCCAGCAGGCGCAACAATTCGACGCCGGTGTAACCGGTGCCGCCGACAATGCCGACCTTGATCATGCCGATATCTCCTGGAAAACCGTGGTGCCGGACAAATGGTAGCCGATAAGACAGAAAAGCCGCCCGAAGTTTCCTGGGGCGGCTTTTCCGGGGCGTCGGAGCGCTTAGCGCTTCGAGAACTGCTTGCGGCGGCGCGCCTTGTGGAAGCCGACCTTCTTGCGCTCGACCTCCCGGGCATCGCGGGTGACGAAGCCGGCATTGGACAGCGCCGGCTTCAGGGTGGCGTCGTATTCCATCAGGGCACGGGTAATGCCGTGACGAACTGCGCCGGCCTGGCCGGACTCGCCACCACCGGTGACATTCACCATGATGTCGAAGGTCGCCGCATGCTGCGTCAGTTCCAGCGGTTGGCGTACCACCATGCGGCCCGTCTCGCGCGAAAAGAACTCATCGACCGGCTTGTCGTTGACCACGATCTTGCCGCTACCGGTCTTCATGAACACGCGCGCTACCGCCGTCTTGCGGCGGCCCGTGCCATAGTAATAGTTCGCTGCCATGTCTGTTCCTGTCAGAAGGTCGGGAAGGGCTTCGGCTGCTGCGCCGCGTGCGGGTGGGCCGCGCCGGCGTAGCACTTCATTTTCTTCGCCATGGCGTAGCCCAGCGGGCCCTTAGGCAGCATGCCCTTGACGGCCTTTTCCAGAATCCGGCCGGGAAAACGCTGTTGCAGCTTGGTGAAGTTGGTTTCATAAATTCCGCCCGGGTAACCGGAATGGCGGAAGTATTTCTTGTCCTGCGCCTTGGCGCCGGTGACGCGCAGCTTCTCGACATTGACCACGACGATGTAGTCGCCGGTATCGACGTGAGGCGTGTATTCGGTCTTGTGCTTGCCGCGCAGGCGATGGGCGATTTCGGCAGCCAGGCGGCCGAGCACCATGTCCGTCGCGTCTACGACGAACCAGTCGCGCTTCACTTCATGCGGCTTGGCGGAAAAGGTTTTCATGACTGGAGTTTCCTTGCTTCGTGGACCGGCCAGCCTGACAAGATGCCGGCGGCGTTACTTCGGAAAAGCCGCGCATTCTAGTGGATACCGGCCACCATTGTCAAACGTGCCCCCGGAAAAAGGACGACCGAAAGAAAAAGGCGCAACCCCGTTGGGGGTTGCGCCGAATCCACACCAAAGGAGGAGGGTGGAGGAGACACCGGGGGAAACGCCAAGCACATCAATCGCGTTTCATTGATTTCAGTATCCCAGAATAAATTGTGCAGTGCAAGAATTTTGTGCGGAGCATCAAATTGCAGTATCGGAAGTTGCCTAGAATGTCGGATATTTGCAACAGGAGGATTGCCATGGAATGCACGGTGCGCTGGCACGAAGGCATGAGCTTCATCGCCCAGACGGGCAGCGGACATCTGGTGGCCATGGATGGCGCCCCCGAGGCCGGCGGCCACAACTGGGCGCCACGACCGATGGAGATGGTGCTGGCCGGCGCCGGCGGCTGCACGTCATTCGACGTCGTCATGATTCTGCAGCGCGGTCGCCAGGAAATCGTCGATTGCGAGGTCAAGATTAGCGCCGACCGGGCGGATACCGACCCCAAGGTCTTTACGCGCATCCACTTCCACTTCACCGTCAAGGGCCGCGGCCTGAAAGCTGACGCCGTCGAGCGGGCAATCAAGCTTTCGGCGGAGAAGTACTGCTCGGCCTCGATCATGCTCGGCAAGACCGCCGAGATGACCCATACCTTCGATATCGTCGAAGTCTAGATGCGGTAGGCGGTCGTTGTCATCACCTTCGACATCGCCGCCATGGCGGCTTTGACAGGTGCCGGCAATTCGCGGGCGCCTAGATACACGGCGGTTTCGGCATGGCGAATCTCGTCCGCCTTCATCTGGTCAACCACTGCCCGCGAGCGCTCATCCTGAACCGGCAGGCTGCCCAGGTGACTGTCCAGATGGGCCTCGACCTGTCGCTCGGTTTCGGCCAGGAAGCCGAGATTCCAGTCGTCTCCCAACACGCCGGCCGTGATGCCGATCGCCAGGGAACCCGCGTACCAGACCGGATTGAGGAGGCTCTTGCGACCGCCCAACTCGGCGATGCGCCTTTCGGTCCAATTGAGGTGCTCGGTCTCCTCCCAGGCGGCTTGTTCCAGCGCCTGCCGGGTGGCGGGATTCCGGCAAGTCAACGCTTGCCCTTGGTAGAGCGCCTGAGCGCAGACTTCACCAACGTGATTAACGCGCATCAGCGCCGCGGCATGACTGCGCTCTGCGTCGTCCAGCGGCGCTTCAGGCAGCGCCGCACCCGGCATGACACGGGACGTGGGCGCCGCCACGAACACCGTGCGCAAGGCCTTGTCGAATTCGAGTATCAGTTTGTCGATCATGGCGCCTTGGGGTTCTTGCCGCGCCGCAGGGCGTCCCGACCTTCGTCGGCGCTGCTGATGGGAATGGCGAGTGGGCAGAAGAGGTCACGGTTCAACGCCGCGTGATGTCGATTGGCCGGCTTGTTCTCGATCGGCCGCCAGTCGGAGATCCGGGCCTGCCCCCAGCTGCGATCCGCCCGGCCTGTTGCATACAGGCGATATTCGCCGGTCTTGCAACGAATGCCTTCGTAGCTCACATTGGTGGCACCTCCGGCGGCCTTGACGACGAGCGCGTAGCGGACGACACCATCCCTGCCGACTTTCAGGGTCGAACCGTCTATGAAAAAGCGATTCGGTGTTGCGGCACTAACGTAGAACTCGATCAGGTCGGCGTCCTGGGGAAACGCCGGTGGAATTGCCTGCTCCTCCGCCACTTCCGGCGCCGCGACGTCGCGACCGACCGACTGATGGAAGCCAATATCCTTGGCAACATCGGCCCCTGCGACGTCCAAGGCAAGTCCGGACAGTAAAAGCAGCCAGGACAAGCGTCGCATCGCCCTACTCCCGGCCGCTGCCGGCTTGCGGCGCATGGGGCCTGTGCAGGCCACCGCGATGGGGAACCAGAAGGCGCGACAGTTCCGACAGGGCCTGCTCATAGACGGCACGCTTGAACTCGATCACCGCCTCCAGCGGCACCCAGTAATCACTCCAGCGCCAGGCATCGAACTCGGGATGTTCGGAGGCCCGCAGGCAGACATCGGCGTCGCGGCCGACCAGACGAAGCAGGAACCAGATCTGCTTCTGGCCCTTGTAAGTGCCGCGCCACTCGCGGCGGACCCATTGTTTCGGCACGTCGTAGCGCAGCCAGTCGCGCGTACGGCCGATGATGCGGACATGTTCCGGCTGTAGCCCGACCTCCTCGTGCAACTCGCGGAACATGGCCTGTTCGGGCGTTTCGCCCTTCTTGATGCCCCCTTGCGGGAACTGCCAGGAATGCTCGCGGATGCGCTTGCCCCAGAAGACCTCGTCGTGCTGATTGACCAGAATGATGCCGACATTCGGGCGATAACCTTCCCGGTCGAGCATGATGTTGCAACCTTCGAATGTTTGACTGCGGACAATTCTTTCACAGTTGCGCCGGCAAGGAAAGAACGCCGGCAACGGTAAAATGCGCGCTTTTCCAGCCGGACTTTGACCATGCGTGCCAGTCAGTTTTTCATCGCCACCCTCAAGGAAGCCCCTGCGGACGCTGAAGTCGTCAGCCAGAAGCTGATGCTGCGCGCCGGCATGATCCGGCGTCTCGCTGCCGGTATCTACACCTGGATGCCCATGGGCCTGCGCGTGGTGCGCAAGGTGGAGCGCATCGTGCGCGAGGAAATGGACCGCGCTGGCGCCATCGAGCTGTTCATGCCGGCCGTGCAGCCGGCCGAATTGTGGCAGGAATCCGGCCGCTGGGAGAAATACGGGCCCGAACTGCTGCGCTTCAAGGATCGCCACAGCCGCGATTTCGTCATCGGCCCGACGCACGAGGAAGTCATCACCGACGTGGTGCGACGCGAGATCAGGAGCTACAGGCAGTTGCCAAAACACTT
>DASRXN010000187.1:0-18198 GCA_035654135.1 Rhodocyclaceae bacterium
GGTGAAGCTGATTGCCCCGATCGCCATGGAAGAAGGCCTGCGCTTCGCCATCCGCGAAGGTGGCCGTACCGTCGGCGCCGGCGTCGTCGCCAAAATCATCGAGTAAGTAAACTCTTGCATCATCCGCGAAGGGGCTGTACCATGCTGCCCTTTCGCGTTTTGCGCGTATTTAGCGTATCGCTCTTTAAGGGATCCTCATGCAGAACCAGAAGATTCGCATCCGCCTCAAGGCCTTCGATTACAAACTGATCGATCAGTCGGCCCTTGAGATAGTGGATACGGCCAAGCGCACGGGCGCGGTGGTCCGTGGCCCAGTGCCGCTGCCGACCCGCATCGAGCGTTTCAACGTGTTGCGTTCGCCACACGTGAACAAGACGTCCCGCGACCAGTTCGAGATTCGTACCCATCTCCGGCTAATGGATATCATCGATCCGACCGACAAGACTGTCGACGCGTTGATGAAGCTGGATCTGCCTGCCGGCGTGGATGTCGAAATTAAGCTTCAGTAAGAATTTCTGCCGTCGGGCCGCCTTTTTCTGGCAGTCGGTAGTTGTTGGTAGTTTCATAATCGAGTCCCGGCCAATCGAAGCCGGGGTTAGGAGAAAAAAATGAGTCTGGGCCTTGTAGGACGCAAGGTCGGCATGACACGCGTGTTTGCCGAGGATGGTTCCGCTATCCCGGTAACCGTGCTGGACGTGTCGAACAATCGCGTCACGCAAATCAAGACGCCTGAAAGCGACGGCTATGCCGCTGTTCAGGTACTTTTTGGCAAGCGCCGCCCTACCAGGGTCGGTAAACCCTTGGCGGGTCACCTTGCCAAGGCCGGCGTCGAAGCTGGTCATGTCCTCAAGGAGTTTGATGTCGAGCAGGGAGAACTGGCGAACTTCAAGCCCGGCGATGTGATTTCAGTCGCGATCTTCCAGGCCGGGCAGAAAGTCGACGTTTCCGGTTCGACCATCGGCAAGGGATTTGCGGGTGCCATCCGTCGACATCACTTCTCGTCGAACCGCGCGTCCCACGGCAATTCGGTCTCGCACAATTCGCCTGGCTCGATTGGTATGGCGCAGGATCCGGGCCGCGTATTTCCGGGCAAACGCATGGCCGGGCATCTTGGTGATGTCGCGAGCACCATGCAGAACCTTGAAGTCATCCGCGTCGATGAGGCTCGCCAACTCCTGTTGGTTAAGGGCGCAGTTCCCGGTGCCAAGGGCGGCGACGTTGTCGTCCGTCCGGCTGTTAAGGCCGGAAAGTAAGGGGGCGCCATGGAACTCAAACTCATCAATGAACATGGTCAGCAGGCGGCGACCGTCGCTGCTTCCGATGCCCTTTTTGGCCGTGACTACAACGAAGCGCTGGTCCATCAGGTGGTCGTGGCCTACCAGGCCAATGGCCGCGCCGGCAACCGCGCCCAGTTGACCCGTGCTGAAGTTCATCACAGCACCAAGAAGCCTTGGAATCAGAAGGGCACAGGCCGCGCTCGTGCCGGCATGACCTCCTCGCCACTGTGGCGAGGTGGCGGGCGCCACTTCCCCAACTCGCCGGAGGAGAATTTTTCCCAGAAGGTCAACCGCAAGATGTTCCGTGCCGGCATTGCTGCCATCTTGTCGCAGTTGGCACGCGAGGATCGTCTGGCCGTGGTTGATAACTTCTCGGTCGATGCCCCCAAGACCAAGCTGGTCGCCCAGAAACTCAAAGGCATGGGGCTAGATTCCGTGCTGGTCATCATCGACAGCCTGGACGAGAACCTGCTGCTCGCCTCGCGCAATTTGCCCAACGTACTGGTGCTGGAAGCACATCAGGCCGATCCGGTGTCTCTGGTGCGCTTCCCGAGGGTGCTGATGACCAAGGGTGCCGTCGCCAAGATGGAGGAGATGCTGGCATGAGTACGCCCAAATTCAACGAAGAGCGCCTGATGCAGGTGCTGCTGGCGCCGCAGATTTCGGAAAAGGCTACCTATGTCGCCGACAGGAACGAGCAGGTGATCTTCATCGTCGCGCCGGATGCCACCAAGCCGGAAATCAAAGCCGCGGTGGAACTGTTGTTCAAAGTTCAAGTGGAGTCGGTTCAGGTGGCCAACATGAAGGGCAAAATCAAGCGTTCCGGCCGCGTCATGGGCCGTCGCAGTGACGTCAGGAAGGCTTTTGTCTGCCTGAAACCCGGCCAGGAAATCAATTTTGCCGAAGGGGGGGCCGCGTAAATGGCGCTCGTCAAAGTCAAGCCGACTTCCGCCGGCCGTCGTGCTGTCGTCAAGGTCGTCAACCCCAATCTGCACAAGGGGCAGCCCTTCGCCGCGCTCGTCGAAAGGAAGAACAGCAAGGCTGGCCGCAACAACCACGGCCACATTACCACCCGTCACCAAGGCGGCGGTCACAAGCAGCATTACCGGGTCATCGATTTCAAGCGTAATAAGGATGGTGTTGCCGCCAAGGTGGAGCGCTTGGAATACGATCCCAACCGTTCAGCCAACATTGCTTTGCTGCTATATGCCGACGGCGAGCGTCGTTACATCATCGCCACCAAGGGGATGATCGTAGGCCAGGAAGTACTCTCTGGTTCGGAAGCGCCGATCAAGGTTGGCAACGCTTTGCCGATTCGGAATATTCCGGTTGGCACGACTATTCACTGCATTGAGCTGCAACCTGGCAAAGGCGCTCAACTGGCGCGCTCCGCTGGGACCTCCGTACAATTGCTAGCCCGTGACGGCAGTTATGCTCAGGTACGATTGCGTTCCGGCGAAATTCGCCGTATCCACGTCGAGTGCCGTGCCACCATCGGCGAGGTTGGCAACGAGGAAAACAATCTACGCAAGATCGGCAAGGCCGGCGCGCAGCGCTGGCGCGGCATTCGTCCGACAGTTCGTGGCGTCGCCATGAACCCGATCGATCACCCACACGGTGGTGGCGAAGGCCGTACCGGCGAGGGCCGCGTTCCTGTCAGTCCTTGGGGCCAGCCGACCAAGGGCTATCGTACCCGTAGCAACAAGCGCACGGACAGCATGATCGTCCAGCGCCGGCATAAGCGCTAAGAGGCAACCATGGCACGTTCGATCAAAAAAGGCCCGTTCGTCGACGATCATCTGATCAAGAAGGTCGATACTGCGCGGGCGTCCAACGACAAGCGCCCGATCAAGACCTGGTCGCGTCGGTCTACTGTTCTGCCCGACTTCGTCGGCCTGACCATCGCTGTCCACAATGGCAAGCAGCACATCCCGGTCTATGTATCGGAGAACATGGTCGGCCACAAGCTCGGCGAATTCGCCCTCACCCGCACCTTCAAAGGCCACACGGCCGGCAAGAAGGCGGCGGTGAAGAAGTAAGGAATGACGATGGAAACCAACGCTATCCTCCGTGGTGTGCGCCTGTCGGCCCAGAAGGGCCGTCTGGTTGCCGATCAGGTGCGCGGTAAGCCTGTCGATCAGGCGCTCAGCATCTTGGCCTTCAGTCCGAAAAAGGGCGCAGGTATCATCAAGAAGGTGCTCGAGTCGGCCATCGCCAATGCCGAGCACAACGACGGCGCTGATATCGATACGCTGAAGGTGAAAACCATCTACGTCGAAAAGGGCATGGTGCTGAAGCGGTTTACCGCCCGGGCCAAGGGCCGCGGCAATCGTATCGTGAAGCCGACCTGCCACATCTTTCTGACCGTCGGCGACTAAGGAGCATTCATGGGACAAAAGATTCATCCGACCGGTTTCAGGCTTTCGGTCACGCGCGACTGGGCTTCCCGCTGGTACGCAACTTCGAAGGCGTTCCCGGAGATGCTCAAGGGCGACATCGATGTTCGCGATTACCTGCGCAAGAAGCTTTCACACGCTTCCGTGGGCCGCGTCATCATCGAGCGCCCGGCGAAGAATGCGCGGGTCACGATCTACAGCGCCCGCCCTGGCGTCGTCATAGGCAAGAAGGGCGAGGACATCGAAAACCTGAAAAGCGAACTGCAGCGCAAGATGGGCGTGCCGGTGCACGTTAACATCGAGGAAATCCGCAAGCCGGAAACCGATGCCCAGTTGATTGCCGATTCCATCGCCCAGCAGCTGGAAAAGCGCATCATGTTCCGCCGCGCCATGAAGCGGGCCATGCAGAACGCTATGCGGCTCGGTGCCCAGGGTATCAAGATTATGAGTTCCGGCCGTCTGAATGGCGCCGAAATTGCCCGTACCGAATGGTATCGGGAGGGCCGCGTGCCACTGCATACGCTGCGCGCCGACATCGACTACGGTACCTCCGAAGCGAAGACTACCTACGGCATCATCGGTATCAAGGTGTGGGTATTCAAGGGCGAAGTGATGGCCAAGAACGAACAAGGAATTGGCACGGCCGAAATGCCCTCGGAAGAGCCATTGCGCCGTCCGCGCAAACCCGCCGGTGCTCCCCGTGGTGATGAGGGGGCTGGCAAGGTCGCCGCCCGCCGTCCCGCGGGCACCAGTCGCAAGCCCGCAGCCGTCGAAGCCAACCCCGAGGCACCTGCCGTCGAGCCGGCCGCTAAGGCTCCGGTCAAGCGCGTGCGCAAGACTGTCGCCAAGCCGGAAAATGGCCAGGAAGGTAAGGAGTAATCAGCCATGCTGCAACCAGCACGCAGGAAATACCGCAAGGAGCAAAAGGGCCGCAATACCGGTGTCGCGACTCGAGGTGCGAAAGTCAGTTTTGGTGAGTACGGTCTCAAGGCCATCGGTCGTGGCCGCCTGACGGCACGTCAGATCGAGGCCGCCCGTCGCGCTATGACTCGCCACATCAAGCGTGGTGGCCGAATCTGGATTCGCATTTTCCCGGACAAGCCGATCTCCAAGAAGCCGGCTGAAGTCCGAATGGGCAATGGCAAGGGTTCGCCAGAGTACTGGGTCGCCGAGATTCAGCCGGGCAAGGTTCTCTATGAAATGGACGGGGTGGACGAAGCCTTGGCCCGCGAGGCTTTCCGCTTGGCAGCCGCCAAGTTGCCATTGGAAACCACTTTTGTCACGCGTCATCTGGGATAAGAAATGAAAGCGAATGACTTGAGGCAAAAGAACGATGCGGATCTGGCCAAGGAACTTCTGGACCTGCGCAAGGCCCAGTTTTCCCTGCGGATGCAGCTGGCCACCCAACAGCTTAACAACAGCAGCCAACTTGGCAAGGTGCGCAAGGATGTTGCGCGCGTCAAGACCATTCAGCGTGAAAGGGCGGCCTCGAAATGATTCAAGCGACTGAACAGAAGACCCGCCGTACCCTGCAGGGTCGTGTTGTCAGCGACAAGATGGCGAAGACCGTGACGGTTCTGGTCGAGCGTCGTGTCAAGCACCCGGTGATCGGCAAAGTTATGATCCGCTCCAAGAAGTACCACGCTCACATCGAAGGTCTGGAGGCTGCCGCCGGCGACTTGGTTCAGATCGAGGAATGCGCCCCGATTTCTCGCACGAAAGCTTGGCGTGTGACCCAAGTCGTGGAAAAGTCCCGCGCGATCTGAGCGACATTTTGTAAATAGTTGTTGACAGGCAGGTAGCGAGACAATAATATCTCGCGTCTTTGCTGACGCTAGGCCAAAGCCTAGTGCGGCCTTCCGACCCGGACGGGTTCCAAGACTGACTGCATTACCTGTGTGATGCGGATTAAGTTGGAGAAATGTAATGATCCAAATGCAGTCGATACTGGACGTCGCCGACAACACCGGCGCGCGTGCCGTTATGTGCATCAAAGTGTTGGGCGGCTCCAAGCGCCGCTATGCCGGTATTGGCGATGTTATCAAGGTCAGCGTCAAGGATGCTGCGCCGCGTGGCCGCGTCAAGAAGGGCGAAATCTACAACGCGGTGGTCGTTCGCACGGCTAAAGGTGTGCGGCGCCCGGACGGGTCGCTGGTCAAGTTTGATGGCAACGCCGCGGTGCTGCTCAACAATAAGCTGGAGCCGATTGGTACCCGCATCTTCGGGCCGGTAACGCGTGAGCTGCGTACTGAGCGCTTCATGAAGATCGTTTCGCTGGCACCCGAGGTTCTGTAAGGATTCGGCCATGAACAAGATTCGCAAGGGCGATGACGTTGTTGTTATCGCGGGTAAGGATAAGGGTAAGCGCGGCACCGTGCTGAGTCGTCTTGATGACGAGCAACTGCTCGTCGAGGGCATCAACCGCGTCAAGAAGCACGCCAAGCCGAACCCCATGAAGGGGCAGCCGGGCGGCATCGTCGAGAAGGAGATGCCGATCCATGTTTCGAATTTGGCGCTGTTCAACCCCGCCAGCCAGAAGGCTGACCGTGTTGGGATTAGAACCCTCGACGACGGCCGCAAGGTGCGGGTGTTCAAGTCGAACGGCGAAGTCGTGGATGCGTAAGGACTGATCATGGCGCGCTTGCAGGAATACTACAAACAATCCGTGGTGCCGCAGTTGCTGGAAAAGTTCGGCTACAAGTCGATCATGGAAGTGCCGCGGATTACCAAGATCACCCTCAATATGGGCGTTGGCGAGGCGGTCGGCGACAAGAAGGTGCTCGAAAATGCCGTCGGCGACATGACCAAGATCGCCGGCCAGAAGCCGGTCGTGACCAAGGCCAGGAAGGCTATCGCCGGCTTCAAGATCCGCGAAGGCTATCCGATTGGTTGCATGGTGACACTGCGCGGCACACGGATGTTCGAGTTTCTCGATCGTTTGGTGACTGTCGCCATGCCCCGTATCCGCGACTTCCGCGGCATCGGCGGCAAGGGTTTCGATGGCCGTGGTAACTACAACGTCGGGGTGAAGGAGCAGATCATTTTTCCCGAAATCGAGTACGACAAGATCGATGTGCTGCGTGGCATGAATATCAGTATCACCACGACGGCCAAGACCGACGCGGAAGCGAAGGCGCTTCTGGCCGCTTTCAAATTCCCCTTCAAGAGCTGAGGGAAACATGGCGAAACTTGCACTGAAGAACCGCGAAGCCAAGCGTGCCAAGACGGTGGCAAAATATGCCGCCAAGCGCGCTGAGCTGTTCGCCATCATCAATGATGTCAAGGTATCCGACGACGATCGCATGGCGGCGCGTCTCAAGCTTCAGCAGTTGCCGCGCAACGCCAGTCCGAGCAGGCAGCGCAATCGCTGTGCACTGACCGGTCGGCCACGTGGCGTGTTTCGCAAGTTCGGTTTGTGTCGCAACAAGCTGCGCGAGGTTGCCATGCGCGGTGAGGTGCCGGGCATAACCAAGGCCAGCTGGTAAGGAGATCGACGAATGAGTATGACCGATCCCATCGCCGACATGCTGACGCGCATCCGTAATGCGCAAATGGCCGAGAAAGTGGCCGTCAGCATGCCGTCTTCAAAGATCAAGGTAGCCATCGCCGTGGTGCTTAAGGATGAGGGTTACATCGATGACTTCGCTGTCCGTGATGGCAGCGGCAAGAACGAACTCGATATCGCTCTCAAGTACTACGCCGGGCGCCCGGTTATCGAGCGCATCGAGCGCGTGTCGAAGCCCGGTCTGCGTGTGTACAAGGGCAAGGATGATCTGCCGCGCGTTATGAACGGACTCGGTATTGCTATCGTCTCGACGCCACAGGGCGTGATGACGGACCGCCGGGCCCGCGCCACTAATACCGGTGGCGAAGTTCTCTGTATCGTGGCGTAAGGGGAGAGGGCAATGTCTCGTATCGCCAAGTATCCAGTTGATCTCCCCAAGGGCGTCGAGGTGACGCTGAACAGCGCTGAGATCAACGTCAAGGGGCCGCTCGGCACCCTTAAGCAGAACATGCTGCCTTCTGTAAGCATCGAGAAGGAGGGCGACAGGCTACAGGTTCGCGCCGGCGATGGAGTCGATGCGAACGCCATGTCCGGAACCATGCGTGCACTGGTTGCCAACATGGTCAGTGGTGTTACCAGAGGTTTCGAAAAGAAACTGGCGCTGGTTGGCGTGGGCTATAAGGCTCAGGCTCAGGGCGCCAAGCTGAACCTCAGTCTGGGCTTCTCGCACCCCGTAGTGCATGACATGCCCAACGGCATCAAGGTGGAAACACCCACCCAGACCGAAATCATCATTAGGGGTATCGACAAGCAGCTGGTCGGCCAGGTGGCCGCCGAGATTCGCGCCTATCGTTCTCCCGAGCCCTACAAGGGCAAGGGTGTGCGCTACGCCGACGAGGTGGTCGTCATCAAGGAAACGAAGAAGAAGTAAGGGCGCCTAAATCATGGACAACAAGCAAGCTCGTTTGCGCAGGGCGCGCAAAACCCGCGCCAAGATTTCGGAGCTGAAGACAGCGCGCCTCGCGGTGCACCGCTCCAACTGCCATATCTATGCGCAGATATTTTCCGGTTGTGGCACGCAAGTGTTGGCTGCTGCCTCTACCGCCGAAGCCGATATCAAGAAACAGGCGCCAAATGGCGGCAACGTTGATGCTGCCAAGGTGGTCGGCAAAGTAATTGCCGAACGTGCCAAGGCCAAAGGCATTAATGAGGTTGCCTTTGACCGTTCCGGCTTCCGTTATCACGGCCGCGTCAAGGCGTTGGCAGAGGCAGCCCGCGAAAGCGGCCTCAAGTTCTAAGCGGGCAATAGAGCGAGACGAACATGGCTAAACCGCAAGGTAAGAAACAGCAGCAGACCAGTGAAGAGCGCGATGATGGCATGCGCGAAAAGATGGTCTCCATCAACCGCGTCACCAAGGTGGTGAAGGGCGGTCGGATTCTCGGTTTCGCTGCCCTCACTGTGGTTGGTGACGGCGACGGCGCTGTCGGCATGGGCAAGGGAAAATCGCGCGAAGTGCCGGTTGCGGTGCAGAAGGCGATGGAAGAAGCCCGTCGCAAGATGGCCAAGGTCAAATTGAACAAGGGCACCCTGCACCACTCGGTGACCGGCAAGCATGGCGCCACGACCGTTCTGATGTCGCCCGCCCCGAGCGGCACCGGCGTAATCGCCGGCGGCCCAATGCGGGCGGTATTCGAAGTGATGGGCGTCACCGATGTGGTTGCCAAGTGCATCGGCTCGACCAATCCCTACAACCTTGTTCGTGCCACGCTCAATGGCTTGCAGGCCATGAGTACCCCGGCGGAAATTGCCGCCAAGCGCGGCAAGAGCGTGCAAGAAATCCTGGAGTAGGCCATGGCTGAAAAGAAGATCAAGGTGACTCTGGTCAAGAGCGTCATCGGCACCAAGCAGGATCATCGCGCGACCGTGCGCGGCTTGGGGCTGCGCAAGCTCAACAGCAGTGCCGAGCTGGTGGATACACCGGCCGTGCGTGGCATGATTCAAAAGGTTGCTTATCTGGTGAAGTGCGAGGGCTGAGCACATGGAACTCAATAACCTGAAACCCGGCGCTGGCGCCAAGCATGCCAGGAAGCGCGTTGGCCGCGGTATTGGCAGCGGCCTCGGCAAGACAGCGGGTCGCGGTCACAAGGGGCAGAAGTCCCGCGCCGGCGGCTTTCACAAGGTCGGCTTTGAGGGTGGCCAGATGCCGTTGCAGCGTCGTTTGCCCAAGCGTGGCTTCGTTTCCCTGACCGGTGACCGTAATGTCGAAGTGCGCTTGTCCGAACTGGAAAAAATGCCGGTTGGGGATGTCGACTTGCTGACGCTCAAACAGGCCGGTGTCGTACCGGCAGCAGCACTCTCGGCTAAGGTGATTCTCTCCGGCAAGCTTACCCGCAAGGTCAACCTGAAGGGTGTTGGCGCTACCAAGGGCGCGAAGGCCGCCATCGAAGCTGTCGGCGGCTCCGTTGCCGAGATCGCCGCGGCTTGAGCCAGATAGAGTAGAAAGCAGAAGCCTTGGCCACTCCCGCCGCCAATACGCTCGGCAAGACCGGAAAGTTCGGCGACCTCTGGCGCCGGCTATGGTTCCTGCTGGGGGCTCTGCTTGTCTATCGCGTCGGTGCTCACATTCCCGTGCCGGGTATCGACCCGCATCGGCTCGCCGAGTTGTTCCAGGGCCAGCAGGGCGGCATCCTCGGCATCTTCAACCTGTTTTCCGGTGGTGCGCTGTCGCGTTTCACCATCTTCGCGCTGGGTATCATGCCCTATATTTCCTCGTCGATCATCATGCAGTTGATGACGATCGCAGTTCCTTCCCTTGAACAATTAAAGAAGGAAGGCGAGGCTGGTCGGCGCAAGATTACCCAATACACACGTTACGGCACCGTCGGCCTGGCGCTGTTCCAGGGATTCGGCATCGCCATCGCTCTTGAGTCGCAGGCGGGGCTGGTGCTTGATCCCGGCATGATGTTTCGCCTCACGACTGTGATGACGCTCGTCACCGGCACCATGTTCCTGATGTGGCTCGGCGAGCAGATTACCGAGCGCGGCCTGGGCAACGGTATCTCGATCATCATCTTTGCTGGTATTGCCGCCGGTTTGCCGAATGCTCTCGGGGGTTTGTTCGAGTTGGTGCGCACCGGTGCCATGCATCCGGTTTCGGCGTTGTTCATCTGCGCCTTGGTAGTGCTGGTAACCGGGTTCGTGGTTTTCGTCGAGCGCGGCCAGCGCAAGATTCTGGTGAACTATGCCAAGCGTCAGGTCGGCAACAAGATATATGGCGGTCAGAGTTCTCATCTGCCGCTGAAACTCAACATGTCCGGTGTGATTCCGCCGATCTTCGCTTCCTCGATCATTCTGTTTCCAGCCACCGCTGCAGGCTGGTTTGGCACCTCGGAAGGCATGACCTGGCTGAAAGACATTGCCGCGACCCTGTCGCCCGGCCAGCCGATCTACGTGATGCTCTACGCAGCGGCGATTGTTTTCTTCTGCTTCTTCTATACGGCGCTAGTTTTCAATTCCAAGGAAACCGCGGACAACTTGAAAAAGAGCGGCGCCTTTGTTCCCGGCATTCGTCCTGGCGAGCAGACCAGCCGCTACATCGACAAGATCCTGATGCGACTGACGCTGGTCGGCGCCATTTATGTAACACTGGTGTGTCTGTTACCTGAGTTTCTGATCCTGAAATGGAATGTGCCGTTCTACTTCGGCGGCACGTCATTGCTGATTATCGTGGTCGTCACCATGGACTTCATGTCCCAGGTGCAGGCCTACATCATGTCGCATCAGTACGAGAGCTTGCTGAAGAAAGCGAATTTCAAGGGCGCGGGGTTCCCCGTCCGCTGAACGAATGTCGAAGGAAGACGTTATTGAGATGCAAGGGGAGGTTGTCGAAAACCTGCCCAACGCGACCTTCAGGGTCAAGCTGGAAAATGGCCACATCGTCCTCGGTCACATCTCCGGCAAGATGCGCATGCACTACATCCGCATTCTGCCAGGCGATAAGGTGACCGTGCAGCTGACACCCTACGATTTGACCAAGGGGCGGATTGTTTTCCGCGCCAAGTAGTAGAAGAACACGTTTTCGGAGAAACACCATGAAAGTTACCGCTTCGGTAAAACGTATGTGCCGCAAGTGTAAGGTCATCCGTCGCAAGGGCGTGGTGCGCATTATTTGTGCCGATCCGCGCCACAAGCAGCGTCAGGGTTGATCAAACCGTCCGGCATGGATATAATTGTCGGTTCCCTGTTTTTGACCGACGTTTTTCGTCTTTGGTTAAGTTTCAGCGATAGATAGGTAAGCACATGGCCCGTATCGCAGGCGTCAATATTCCGAACCACCAGCACACCGAGATTGCACTGACTGCGATCTATGGTATCGGGCGCACGCGCGCGCAGAAGATCTGCGATGCCGCAGGCGTCAAGCGCTCGGTAAAGATCAAGGACCTCACGGATGCGGACATGGATCGTCTGCGCGAGGAGGTCGGCAGGTTCACTGTCGAGGGCGACCTGCGCCGCGAAGTGACGATGAGCATCAAGCGCCTGATGGACTTGGGCTGCTACCGGGGCGTGCGTCATCGCCGCGGTTTGCCGGTCCGTGGCCAGCGTACCCGCACCAACGCCCGCACCCGCAAGGGCCCGCGCAAGGCGATCGCCGCCGCCAAGAAGTAATAGGAACCCGACATGGCCAAGACTCAGACCAAAGTTCGCAAGAAGGTCAAGAAGAACGTCGCCGAGGGCATCGCCCACGTGCACGCTTCATTCAACAACACCATCATCACCATCACCGATCGTCAGGGCAACGCCTTGTCGTGGGCGACATCCGGCGGCGCTGGTTTCAAGGGTTCCCGCAAGTCGACCCCATTTGCTGCCCAGGTGGCTGCCGAGGCTGCCGGCAAGGCAGCCCAGGAATGTGGTGTCAAGAACCTTGAGGTTCGCATCAAGGGTCCCGGCCCCGGCCGCGAGTCCGCGGTGCGTGCCCTTAACGCCCTCGGCATGAAGATCACCAGCATCACCGACATTACGCCGGTGCCCCATAACGGCTGCCGTCCGCCGAAGCGCCGCCGCATCTAAGTAATAAAGGAGTCAGACAGTGGCCCGCAATCTCGACGCCAAGTGCCGCCAGTGCCGCCGTGAGGGGGAGAAACTCTTCCTCAAGGGTGAAAAGTGTTTTACCGACAAGTGTTCCATCGAGCGCCGCGCCTACGCGCCCGGTCAGCATGGCCAGAAATCCGGCCAGCGTTTGTCCGGCTATGGCCAGCAGCTACGCGAAAAGCAGAAGATTCGCCGTATCTACGGAATTCTCGAGCGCCAGTTCCGCAAGACCTTTGCCGAGGCCGAGCGCAAGAAGGGCCAGACTGGTGAAAACCTGCTGCAACTGCTCGAGTCCCGCCTTGATGCCGTCGTCTATCGCATGGGTTTCGGCGCCTCCCGCGCCGAATCGCGCCAGATCGTGCGCCATAACGGCGTGTTAGTGAACGGCAAGCGAGTAAACATCCCGTCATACAGCGTGCGTCCCGGCGATGTGATTCAGTTGACCGACGCTTCCCGTGGCCACCTGCGCACCAAGGCCGCTCTTGAGGCAGCTGATTCGCGTGGTTTCCCCGAGTGGCTGGAAGTTAATGCCAAGGAAGCTCGCGGTGTGTTCAAGGCCTTCCCGGCGCGTGAGGACCTGTCCGCAACGCTGAATGAAGGCTTGGTGGTCGAACTGTATTCGCGTTAATCCATAGTCCGGCACTTGGGGGCCGCAGCTCCCGGGTGCCATTGTCTTGAAGGAATGCAGATGCAAAGCAACGCGCTTCTGAAACCGCGGATCATCGATGTGCAGACGCTGTCCCCGGTGCACGCCCGGGTGGTCATGGAGCCTTTCGAGCGTGGCTATGGCCATACGCTCGGCAACGCCCTGCGCCGCATCTTGCTGTCGTCGATGCCCGGCGTCGCGCCGACCGAGGTTTCCATCGACGGGGTTCTCCACGAGTACTCGACCCTCGACGGTGTCCGCGAGGACGTGGTCGACATCCTGCTGAACATGAAGGGTGTTGTGCTCAAGATGCACAATCGCAGCGATGCGACCCTGCAACTGTCCAAGAAGGGCGAAGGCGTCGTTACTGCGCGAGACATCGAAACGACCCACGATGTGGAGATCATCAATCCGGATCACATCATCGCCCACGTCGCCCCCGGCGGCAAACTGGACATGCAGATCAGGATCGAATCCGGCCGTGGCTATGAGCCGGCCAATGTTCGTCCGGCAGCCAAGGAAAGCAAGGGCATCGGCCGCATCCTGATGGATGCCTCGTTCAGCCCGGTCCGCCGTGTCAGCTATCAAGTGGAGTCCGCCCGCGTCGAGCAGCGTACCGATCTGGACAAGCTGATCATCGACATCGAGACCAACGGTGCCGTCGATCCTGAAGAGTCAATTCGCTATGCCGCCCGCATCCTGATGGAGCAGCTGTCGGTATTCGCGGACCTGGAAGGCACCCCGGTATCGATCGAGGCCCCGAAGGCGGCCGCAGTGGATCCGATCCTGCTGCGTCCAGTCGACGACTTGGAGTTGACGGTCCGTTCGGCCAACTGCCTCAAGGCCGAGAATATCTACTACATCGGCGACCTGATCCAGCGCACCGAAACTGAACTGCTGAAGACCCCGAACCTTGGCCGCAAGTCCCTCAACGAGATCAAGGAAGTTCTGGCCTCGCGTGGACTGACGCTCGGCATGAAACTGGAGAACTGGCCGCCCGCCGGCCTCGAGAAGCTGGGCTAAGCGCCATTCAATTAACTTCCCATAACAATTAACCGGCCGCTAGCCGAAATTTCAGCGGCGGCCGCAGAATACAAAGGAAATCACCATGCGTCACGGTAACGGCTACCGCAAACTCAATCGAACCTCATCGCACCGTGCGGCCATGTTTCGCAACATGGCTGTTTCGCTGTTGCGCCATGAGGCCATCAAGACCACGCTGCCCAAGGCCAAGGAATTGCGCCGCGTCGTCGAACCGCTGATTACTTTGGGCAAGAGCCCGAGCTTGGCCAATCGCCGCCTGGCCTTCGATCGCCTGCGCGACCGCGAAATCGTCGGCAAGCTGTTCGACGAACTGGGTCCGCGCTACACTGCCCGCCCCGGTGGCTATCTACGCATCCTGAAAATGGGCTTCCGCGTCGGCGACAATGCGCCGATGGCTTTTGTCGAATTGATGGATCGTCCGGAGCAGACAGAGGCGGTGGAAGCGCCTACGGCTGAATAGGTCTGTTTCTCCGCGACTCAAGCCGATGGGCTGGCCAGCGTGCCAGCCCATTTTGTTTTCAGGCGGCGTGTTGCGACGACTGATTTTCAGTGGCTCAGTATCTTCGACAGGAACTGCTGAGCCCGTTCAGAGCGCGGCGTGCCAAAGAAGTCGTCCTTGGTGGCATCCTCGACGATGCGGCCGTTGTCCATGAAGATCACCCGGTTGGCCACCTTGCGGGCGAAGCCCATTTCGTGGGTGACCACCATCATGGTCATGCCTTCCTTCGCCAATCCCACCATGACGTCCAGCACTTCATTGATCATCTCGGGGTCGAGGGCTGAGGTCGGCTCGTCGAATAACATGCAGATGGGGTCCATGGCCAGTGCCCGGGCGATTGCCACGCGTTGTTGCTGACCGCCGGAAAGTTCGCCGGGGTACTTTCCGGCCTGCGTCTTGAGGCCGACGCGCTCCAGCAGTTTCATGCCCTTGTCGAGCGCTTCCTCCCGAGTGCGACCGAGAACCTTGACCTGGGCGATGGTCAGGTTATGTTCGATCGTCATGTGCGGGAAAAGCTCGAAGTGCTGGAAGACCATACCGACACGGGCGCGCAGTTTCGGCAGATTGGTGGTGGCGTCACCGACCGAGATGCCATTGACCTCGATTTCACCTGCCTGGAAGGGCTCAAGGCCGTTGACGCATTTGATCAACGTCGACTTGCCGGACCCGGACGGGCCACAGACCACGATGACCTCGCCTTTGCCTACCTCGGCCGAGCAGTCCGACAACACCTGGAAGCTGCCATAGCGTTTGCTGACGTTGCGTATCGAAATCATGCTCATGCGTCCATCCTCTTGCGGAAATGCCTGACCAGCAACGATGCCGAGTAGCAAATGACGAAATAGATGGCGCCGGCAAACAGCAGCAATTCGACGATGCGCCCGTCACGGTCGCCGACCTTGTAGGCCGCACCGAAGAAGTCGGCCAACGCCGAGACATAAACCAGTGATGTGTCCTGGAACAAAATGATGGCCTGGGTCAGGAGCAAGGGCACCATGTTGCGGAAGGCCTGCGGTAGCACGACAAGCCGCATGGCTTGGCCGTAGGTCATGCCAAGTGCGGAGGCGGCGCCAACCTGCCCCTTGGGAACGCTCTGGATGCCGGCGCGTATTATCTCGGCATAGTAGGCGGACTCGAACAGTGCGAAGCCGACCATCGCCGAGGCGAGGCGCATGTCGCTGCCGGGCGGCAGACCGAGCACACCCTCAAGAAACCGGGGCACGATGAGAAAAAACCAAAGCAGTACCATCACAAGCGGAATGGATCGAAACAGGTTGATGTAGCCTGTGGCGACCCTGGCGAGCGGCCCGTTCGAGGAAAGCCGCATCATCGCCAGCAGCGTGCCCCAGACGATACCGACAACGATGGCGGTTACCGTGATCTCCAGCGAGATCTTCATGCCTTCCCACAGGAAAGGCAGTGCGCCGGGAATCGAGGACCAATCGAACTCATACATCATTTGCCACCGATATAGCCGGGCACTCGCACGCGCAGTTCCAAGCGGCGCATCGCGGTCATCACCACGATGTTGATGAGCATGTAGAGGGCGGTGATGGCAATGAACGACTCGTATGGCTGCGCCGTGTAGTCGACGAGCTGGCGGCCCTGAGCGGCGAGTTCGAGCAGTCCGATGGTCGAGGCAACCGCCGAGTTTTTGAAAATATTGAGGAATTCCGAGGTCAGTGGCGGCACGATAAGGCGAAAAGCCATCGGCAAAAGCACATGACGATACACCTGCGGCAGCGTCAGGCCCAATGCAAGACCCGCGTTCTTCTGCCCCCTCGGTAAAGATTCGATGCCGGAGCGTACTTGCTCGCAGACGCGCGCACTGGTGAAAAAACCAAGGCAGACATGAGCGGCGAGAAACTGTTGCAGGAATGGATTGAGTTGCTTGAAGGCGTTGCCCCAGGCCTGTGGTAGCAGTTCAGGCAGCACGAAATACCAGATGAACAGCTGTACCAGCAGCGGTACGTTTCGGAACAACTCGACATAGATGGCTGCCATTCCTGCCCACAAGCGGTTCGGTACTGTGCGCAGCACGCCCATGAATGCGCCAAGAACTAGAGCCATGATCCACGCCGCCAGCGAAAGTGCGATGGTGGTCTCGAAACCCGCCAGCATCCAGCCGAGATAAGTGGTCTCGCCGGATGCCGCGGGTTGAAGGAATATCTCCCAGTGCCAGGCGTAGGCCACGGCGCTTCTTTTAAGGAATTACTCGAATGCCTTGTCGTTAGGCGCCTTGTAGAGTGCCTTCATGTCGTCCGAAAGCGGAAAGTTCAGATTCAGTCCCTTTGGCGGAATCGGGCTCATGAACCATTTGGCGTAGATCTTTTCGGCCTCACCGGAGACCATGACTTTGGCAATCGCGTCATCGATGACCTTCTTGAATGCCGCGTCGTCCTTGGGCAACATGCAGCCGTAAGCTTCGCGCGACTGGGGTGTGCCGACCACAGCCCAATCGCCGGGCTTCCTGGCCTTGGCGAGTTCGCCATAGAGCAAAGCGTCGTCCATCATGAATGCCACCGCGCGGCTGGTCTCCAGTGTCAGGAACGACTCGCCGTGATCCTTGGCCGAGATGACGTTCATGCCCATCTTCTTGTCGTCATTCATCTTGCGCAGCAGGCGCTCCGAAGTCGTGCCGGCAGTGGTGACGACGTTTTTTCCGGCCAGGTCGGCGAAGTCCTTGATGCCGGAATCCTTTTTCGTCAACAGGCGGGTGCCGATGATGAAAATGGTGTTGGAGAACGACACCTGCTTTTGCCGCTCGGTGTTGTTCGTCGTCGAACCGCATTCGATGTCGATGGTGCCGTTCTGTATCAGGGGGATGCGGTTTTGCGATGTCACCGGGACCGCCTTGATTTGCAAGTCTGACACCTTCACATCCGCTTTGACCGCCTCCACCGCCTTCAACATGATCTCGTGCGAGTAGCCAATCACCTGCTGTTTATCGTCGTAATAGGAGAACGGGATGGACGATTCTCGGTGACCGAGGGAAATGGCTCGACTATCCTTGACCTTCTTCAGTGTGCCAGTCGGTTCAGCGGCCAGCGCGGGAATGGCAAGAAACGAGCAGATCAGCGCGGCGGTAAGCAGGCGGGCACTGAGCATGGTGAACCTCCTTGTCTGTGGGGGACGGCTAACGAACCAAACATAGCATAGGAGTAGCTGGCGGCAAATCGCGACGGAAAACGTCGCGGCGACTGGGCAAAGTCAACTATGCAATTTCGGCAGCGACTTCTCGCTGTTGCAAGGCCCATATCTGCGCATAAGCACCGCCGAATTCGAGCAGTTGTCGGTGATTGCCCCGTTCGACAATGCGGCCACCGTCGAGCACGAGGATTTCGTCGGCATTCATGACCGTCGATAAACGATGGGCGATGATCAGGGTCGTGCGGCCGATAGCCGCCAGTTCGAGTTCTGCCTGGATGGCCTTTTCGGTCTTCGAGTCCAGCGCTGAGGTCGCCTCGTCGAAGATCAGGATCGGTGGGTTCTTCAGTAGCGCCCTGGCAATGGCGACCCTCTGCTTTTCGCCGCCGGACAGTTTAAGGCCGCGCTCCCCAACCTTTGTTTCGTACCCGTCCGGCAGACGTTCGACGAAATCATGGAGATGGGCGGCCTTGGCCGCGGCGATGACATCCTGGTCGCTGGCGCCGGGACGGCCATACTGGATGTTGTAGAACAGGGTATCGTTGAACAGTACCGTGTCCTGGGGCACGATGCCGATCGCCGCCCGCAGGCTGGC
>DASRXN010000188.1:0-20437 GCA_035654135.1 Rhodocyclaceae bacterium
AATTGCGAGCAAATTGGTCCATTGATCCTGCCCGTTGGCACTCACCGCACTTTGCGCTTCGATTGCGCCCGTGTGGTATTCGAGAGTCCAGTTACCAGCCAGCGCCAAATTGCCGGTCGCATCGCTGGATGCTGCCACGTCGGTCCTGGTCAGGTCGGAAAGATAATCGACAAAGCCCTGGCCAAATTGAGTCTCGGCCACATTGCAGCCGTAAATCAGGAAATCGGCATTTGCCGAAAATGCGTTACCCCATGCACTGATCGCTTTTTGATTCTGGATCAGGCTCTCGAAATTGAGCTGACTGCTACCGATGTCGACAGTGCCGTCGCTGCCATGTGAAATCAGGTGCACGGCGTCAAGATTCTTATATCGGGACAAGGTATCGGTGATTTGCGCAATACCGTCCTCGCTGGCGTCCAGCACGACGATATCGATTTGCCGGTCCGGATTGCCCCCCGCCTTGATGTCGTCGATCAACTGCTGATAGTTGCTGACGTTGGTATCGACGAATACGATTTCATGGTGGGCCTGCTGTGCTTGCTGCAGACTGTCCGTCGTGTTCGCAAGTTCGCCATCGACCCCCACCACGCGTTGCTCTGCCTGATGAACTAGCGAGTCTGCCAACGCCGACGCGAAGTCGGCCGAGAACAGGAGGCGGGGCTCCAGTTCCTCGACCAGAGGACGCGTGCGAAGACGTCGGCTTGGCGATTTCATTCGCGATGCACGTCAAGGTGATGTGTCGACCGTGACCCGGTCATCGGACAACCCGCTCTTCCAGAATGAGCCACTTGCCCTTGTCCAGAATCATCAGCAACGACTTCAGGGTATCGTCGCGATAGCCGTCAGCCTGATATTTCTGCCGGAAATTCACACGCAACTTGTTTTCGGCCACGGGCAGGATCTGAGTGTCGCTGATGTCGATATCCAGCTTGCCCGGCCGGGTGATGCGGGCCTGGCGCTGCTTGATCCATGCCTCTGGGCTTAGGCTCTCACCCCGATAATCCGGCGTGTAGGCGGCCAGATAGCCTGCCAGATCCTTGTCTGCCCATGCCTTGCGCCAGCGCTCCACGGCACCGAGGACGCTCGCCTCGATACCAGGTGCAGGCGCGGCTTTGGGGGCACTTGGCGGCGGCACCGCAGCGCTCGGGGCAGGCGGGCGGGCAGGTGCGGCGGACGCGGTCACCGCTGGCGGAACTGCGGTCGTGGTGACAGCCGGAGGAACTGCGGGAGCGAGGGTCAGCGGCGCGCCCGACTTGCCGGCGCGACTGTCGCCACCAATGACCTGATCGCCGAAGGCGACCTTGCAGCGCGGCCCGGCGGGGATGGCATGGTCCTTGTTGGGCACTTCAAGGCGGACCCGGAAGGTGTTGCTGGCGCCGTCGATCAACTTGTCGACCAGGCTGACCTTGCCCTCGACGGATGGCGCATCCGGCAGCTCGGGGATGACATTTGCCGTCATGCCCGTCTTGATCTTGCCGAATTGCGCGGCCGGGACCATCACTTCCACGTGCAGCGGGCTGATGGTGACCACGCGGGCCACCGAGCGGTTCTCCACGCGTTCGCCGGTTGACAGATAGCGTTCCGCGACGATGCCGTCGATAGGACTGACGAGGGTACGCTGCGACAGCTGGCTTTGCGCCAGGGTCATTTCACGTTCCCAGATGCGGCGCTGCTCGCGTGCCTGGGCCAGCTTCTGCTCGGCAACCTGGAACTCGACGCGGCTCTGGTCCAGTCCCTGTTCGGAGATGAATTTCTTCTTGACCAGGTCGTCGGAGCGGGCCAGTCGCTGCCGCGTGTATTCGACATTCGCCTGCGCCGCCTGTACGTCGGCTTCGGCCTGTGCCTTGCTCTTGGCAACATCCAGCGCGGCGCGCTCGACGTCGTTGCGCAATGTGGCAATAACCTGGCCTTTCTTCACAAGGTCGCCGCGCTCGACATGGATGTGCTCGATCACGCCATAGACCGAGGTACCGATTTCCGCAATCTTGGACGGCTGGATCAGGCAAATCAGCGGCTGGCCGGCATGGCTCAGCTGGCCGATGCCGGCAAGGGCGGCGAACATCAATGCCCGGTTCATGCTGCGTACGATAAAGGGGTTCAAAGCGAATCACCTCCCTTGGTCACAAATTGGGTGCCTGGCAACAGGATGGCTCCTTGCGCCAGCAAGGCGGAAAACTCCTGTTTGGGTATGGGGCGGCCGAACAGAAAGCCCTGAAACTGGTCGCAACCGTGCGTCTTGAGAAAGTCCATCTCGGCCGGAGTCTCCACGCCTTCGGCAGTCACCGTCAAATCCAGGCCATGCGCCATGGCAATGATGGCGCGCACGATGGCCGCGTTGCCCTTGTCGCCCGGCAGGTCACGGACGAACATGCGGTCGATCTTGAGTTCGTCCAGCGGAAACTGCTTGAGGTAGGAGAGCGATGAATAACCGGTGCCGAAATCGTCGATCGACAGAGTCACGCCCAGATCCTTGATGGCGCGCAGCATGGCCAGGCTTTCCGTGGCGTTGTCCATCAACAGGCTTTCCGTCAACTCGATTCTGAGTTTGTGGGCTGGCAGACCGCTGGCCTGCAAGGCCGATTGAATCAGCGACGGCATGTCGCCGCGACGGAATTGAATACTCGACACATTCACCGATACCGTGAGCTTGAATCCTGCCTGTCGCCATTTGACCGCATCCTCGCAAGCCCGACGCAATACCATCTCGCCCAGTTCCAGGATGAGTCCGCTTTCCTCCGCCAGCGGAATGAAACGCGCGGGCGGGACCGGTCCCAGATCCGCGTGAGTCCAGCGCAGCAGCGCTTCAGCACCGACGATGCGGCTGGTGGCGGGTTCGACCTTGGGCTGGTAGTACAACTCAAGATCGTTTCTTTCCATCGCCTTGCGCAGCGCGGTTTCCATCATCAGACGCTCGTAGGAGCGGCTGTTGGCTTCCGGCGAACAAAACGAAAAGGTGTTGCCGCCAGTCAGTTTCGAATGGGCCATGGCCTGGCCGACATTGGTCATGAGGTCGGTCGCCTCGCGGCCGTCCTGCGGAAACAGGGCGATGCCGACGCTGAGGCTGACAACCAGCTCGTGCCCGCCCAGTAACAGCGGCGCCTGCATCGTTTCCAGCAAACGGCGTGTAATGACCAGCGCGTCGTCCGGATGGCTGATTTCGGAGATGATCACCGTGAACTCATCCCCGGCCAGGCGGGAAAGGCTGGTGGCATCCTCGCGATCGTCGATCATGCCGATCGTATCGGTTTCCCTGAGGGCGGCAGACAGGCGACGGGAGACCGCCTTCAAGAGCTCATCGCCCACCTCATGACCGAGGGTATCGTTGATCTGCCTGAACCGGTCCAGGCCGACTTGCAGCAGAGCGCATTGCTTGTCGTGGCGCCGCGCCAGACGCAACGTCCAGATCAGCCGATCCAGGAACAATTGCCGATTGGGCAGGCCGGTGAGGGCATCGTAGTAGGCAAGCTGATCCTGATAGGCCTTGAATGCCAGGGTATTCCTGAGCCGCAAACGCAGTTCGCTGGCGTCCACCGGCTTGGCCAGAAAATCGGTGGCACCCAGGTCCAGCGCCTGCAGCTTCGTTTCGGCATCGCTGGCGGCCGTCAGGACAATCACCGGCATGTAGCGCAATAAAGGTTCGTCGCGAATCTCGGTCAGCAACTTGAAGCCGGACTTGCCGGGCATGATCAAGTCCAGCAGCAGCACGTCAGGCCGCTCCTTGAGCAGCATGTCCAGCACTCGCCCAGGGTCGTCCGTGGTCAGAAAACTCGTGTAACCGGCATCTTCGAGAAAAGCCTGAACCACATCCATCATGATCGGCTCGTCATCGACGAGCATCACCTTGGCATTTTTCAGCGCCTGCATCGAATGCTGCCGTTCGGGCCTAGTCAATGCACCGCTGCGAAAATCGGTGGGCACAGGATTAGCTCCCATGATCAGTCCCTTGGGGCTTGAGCTCCGCCGTTACCGACGACGGTGCGCTTGCACCAGCATCGATTGCCGGCCGGACGATGCGCGCCGCCAGATCATGCAATTCACCGAGCACCTGATTCATTCCCTCTCCCTCGCCAGCCTTGGCCAGCTTTTCCAATTCCTTGGCAGGCTCCGTAAAAACATCGAAGCCCACGGTGCCTCCCGCTCCCTTCAACCAATGCGCCAACTCGGCCAAGGTCTGGAAGTCCTGGGCCTGCCAGGCGCCATCCATGGCATCTAGCTGGCTGGACAGCCGGTCGACAAACCGCCCGATCACGGGACGCAGCCGGGCATTCGCGGCCAAGTGTGACACTACCGGCGCCCTGGGCACACTCCCCCCCTTAAAGGTTGTTATCGGCACTTGGAGGGGTTTCTTCAGGGCGGCCACGACCTGCTCGCCGCCCACCAGATGGGCAACCGTGGCCATAAGTTTATCCAGATCAATGGGTTTGGCGATATATGCGGTGAAACCGGCGGCGAGGATTTCCTCCTCGAAGCCTTTCATCGCATGGGCAGTCAGCGCCACGATCGGGGTTGCCAGACCATGGCTGCGCAGCTGGCGAGTGGCGGTTTCACCATCCATTTCAGGCATTTGCAGGTCCATGAGGATAATGTCGTAGTGCCGTGCCAGGGCTTTTTCGACCGCGACCCGGCCATTTTCAGCCTGCTCGGTCAGCGCGCCCGCCTCTTCCAGCACCAGTCGCACCAGCTCCCGGTTCTCCTCACCATCGTCCACGATCAACACACGCGCTTTCGGCAGCTTCCAGTTTGCGCCGACCGGCACAGTCGCCGCCGATTGCTGGCCGGAGACTTCCGCCGGCGTGAGCAGCTTTACCTGCTCGATGGGCCCTGCGGGCAGCGTAACGGTAAAAGTGCTGCCCTTGCCGGGCACGCTTTTCACCGTAATCTCACCACCCATCGCACGGGCGAAGCGTCGGCTGATCGTGAGGCCCAGGCCGGTGCCGCCAAAACGACGGTTGATCGACCCCTCGGCCTGCACGAAAGGCTCGAAGACGCTTTCCAGCTTTTCGTCGGCGATGCCGATGCCGGAGTCGCTGACATCGAATTGCAGCTGCGCCACCGGACGGCTGGGCACAAAGCGCAGCGAGACCTTGACGCCACCCTTGTCGGTGAACTTGATGGCATTGCCGATCAGATTAGTCAGGATCTGCCGCAAACGGGCGGGATCGGTGTCCATGCTTGCAGGAGTCAGGCCGGGACAGTCGAGTTCGATGCCGATGCGCTTCTCGGCGGCTCTCACACCCTGCGCCTGGACCACTTCGTGGGCAATCTGGTAGGGCGAGCAGCCGATGCGCTCGACTTCGAGGCGGCCGGCTTCGACCTTGGACAAGTCCAGAATATCGTTGATCAACCCCAGCAAATGCGTGCCGCTGGCATGGACGATATCCAGATGCCGGCGGTATTCCGCTTCGCTCCTGGCCTGGCCGCGCCGCAGCAGGTCGGTAAAGCCCAGAATCGCATTCATCGGCGAACGGATTTCGTGGCTCATGTTGGCGAGGAAATCGCTCTTGGCCTTGTTGGCGCTTTCCGCTTCCTTCTTCGATTTCCTCAGCTCGATTTCCTTTTCTTCGAGCAGCGTCACGTCATCGAGCGAAACCATGACGCCGCCATACTCGCCCTTGCCGACCAGGATCGGCGAGCAGTTGATCATGAACGTGCGGCGCTTGCTGTCCGGGCCGGTGAGCCACATTATGCTGTTGCGCACCGGCAACCCCGTCTGCAAAGCCTGCTGCCAGGGATAATCGTTCGCGGCCGGCTTCTCGCCCTGGGCGTTGTCCCACGCCAGAGTGCTGGCCATCGTACCGGTGAGGGCTATTTGTTCGCGACCGACCAGATCGGCAAAAGCCTGGTTGGCCAGCACGATGTGGCCTTCGGTATCCATGACCAGCAAGCCTTCGGCCAGCGTATCGAGCGCGGAACGCACACGCTCGGGCACAGCGCGCGAGGGGTCCAGGTGCTTGAGCATGCGACCCAGGTAGAAATAGAACAGCACGAACCCGGCGACGGCAAAAAACAGAGACAGACGAACTTGCGGTTCGTGCAGCAGAGCTGACAGGCCCGCCGGCTTCAATGGTTTGAAGGCCAGTTCGGCCTGGCCCCAGGATTGTTCGCCGGCAAAGATCGGCACCAGGATGTTGGCAGCGCTGGAAGACTTGTCCGCCGTGTCGACCCAATGGCTGCTGTGATCGCCCAATTCCGCCAGCAGTTGGCCGTCGGCCGTACGGATGGCGGCCGACAGCAGGTCCGGGTTGCGTTCGACGACGAAGCCGAGCGTGGCCTGCAACTGTTCAACCTGGTCCCGGCTGATCAAGGCGGTGCTATAGGCGGCAATCGACTCGGCCAGGGCGGCGCGACCCTGTCGGGTTGCCTTCTCCTCGTCGGGCACCAGGTCGATGAAGAACGCCAGCAACAGCAGGCTCACCATCAGGGAGACCAGCCCCAGGCTGATGTAGAAACGTGCGCTCAGTTTGTTCAGGAAGCGTCTCATGCGTCTTGCCCGTCCGTCGGTTGGGGAGGCAGCTTGGGTTTATCGGCCGCTTTCTTCAGCATGCCTTCCAGCGAGTCGTCCTCGGCGCCGGCGTCTTTCCGCCGGTTGAGATGGCCCAGAATGGGCAGCGGGTCGATCAGCCGCCAGGCTGGCAACGAGGACAACAAGCTGGAGAGCAGGACGCCACCACGGATCAGCCAGAGCACATAACCAACCGACAGACCGGTGGATACCGCCAGGGTCGATGCCACCATGGCCTTGTCCAGGCTTAGCTGCTGACGAATCTTGTCTTGCACTTGATCGAGCTGCTGCTGGAACTGCTGACTGCCAAGACTGGTTTGCAGCATCTCTGCCGCTCTCTTGTCGTCAACGGCATTGTTGAACGCATACAGCAACGGCGGCGACTCGGGCGGGTTCGTCGTCCTGTGAATGTCGCTGCCGAAGGCATTCGGGATGGTCGCCACGAAATGGACGGGGGTGAAGAGGACTTGGCGATCACCTGACAAGTCGGCAGCGCCATCCTGGCTATTGCTACTTGCCCTTGCGCCAATGATCGGCGATTCGCTCAACACCGCGGCAACCTTGTCAGCCACCGGTTCACGCTTGTCGGCGGCACTGGGCGACGGCCCTTTCCCGGCTGGAGATTCGACGACTACGACACTTGCCACATCGATGACTGGCGGGGTGATATTCAGCGTGGCGGTGCCGGCGGCGGTGAGGCTGCCGTCGGTGACCGTGTAGCTGAAGCTGACGCCGGTGTCGTCGTTGGCTGCCGGAGTGTAGGTCCAGGTGCCGTTGCCGTTGTCCGCGAGGGTGCCCTTGCCGCTGGCGATGGCCAGCCCACTGGCGGTCAGCGCCGGACCATCGACGTCATTGGCGTTGGCCAGCAGTTCAGCCTGGGTGATCAGGCGCCCGCCGCTGTCTGCGGCGATGGCGGCGAGCGTTACCGGGCTGGTGGTGGGGGCGTCATTGACCGGCATGACAGTCAGGCTCGCCGTGTTGGCCGTGGTCGCGGTGCCGTCGGCGACGCCGAAGGCGAAGCTCGCCGCGCCGTTCCAGTTGGCCGCCGGCGCGAAAGTCCAGGTGCCGTCGCTATTGGACGTCAGAACGCCGCTGCCAGCCGTCAGGGTCAGTTCGACGGCAGTGAGCGGGTTGCCATCGACATCACCAGCCCCGGCCAGAAGGTCCGCCTGGGTGATCAGCCGGCTGCCATCCTCGTTGATGCTGCCCAGATTGATGGCCACCACAGTCGGGGCGTCATTGACGTTGGCCACCGTGAGCATGAACTGGTCTTCGACCCAGGCACCACTGCCGTCGGTGGCCCGCACGGTGATCGTCGCAGCACCGACATCAGCATTGGCCGGGGTGCCGGCAAAGGTCCGGCTGGCGGCGTTGAAAGTCAGCCATGACGGCACGCCGCTGACGCTGTAGGTGAGCGTGTCGCCGACATCGACGTCGTTGAAGGTGCTGGCGGCAAACTGATAGCTGAAGGCGGCGCCTTGAGTCGCCGCCTGGTCCGGCATGACGTTGGCCACCGTGGGGGTGTCGTTGACCGGAGTGATGTCCAGCGTGGCGGTGCCAGCGGCGGTAAGACTGCCGTCGGTGACCGTGTAGCTGAAGCTGACGCCGGCGTCATCGTTGGCCACCGGGGTGTAGGTCCAGGTGCCGTTGCCGTTGTTCACCAGCGTGCCCGCCCCGGCACTGATGGCCAGGCTGGTGGCGGTGAGAGGATCGCCGTTGGCATCGCTGACGTTGGCCAGCAGTTGCGCCTGGGTGATCAGGCGCGGACCGCTATCCTCGGTAATCGGCGTCAGCAGCACCAGAGTGGTCGTCGGGGCATAGTTAACGACATTGACGGTCAGGGCCACGGTGGCCGTGTTGGAGTCGAGTGAGCCGTCGTTGGCCTTGTAACTGAAGGCGTCGCTGCCGGTGTAGCCGACGGTGGGGGTGTAAGTCAGGCTGCCATTGGCATTCAGCGTCAGGCTGCCGTGCGCCGGGCCGGTGACTAGTGCGGCAGTAAGGCTGTTGTTCTCGGGATCGCTGTCGTTGGCGAGCAAGCCGCTGCCCGCGACGACGCTCAGCGTGGTGTTCTGCGACAACGCATAGGCATCGGCATTGGCCGTCGGTGCCTCGTTGACGTTGGTGACGCTGACCGCGATGGCCTGGCTATCGGTGAGGCTGCCGTCGCTGACCTGGACGGAGACTTCATAGACGTTGTTGGCGCCGGCGTCAGTCGGGACTTCGTAATTGGGAGCGGTGATGAAGGTCAGGGCTCCAGTAGCGGCGTTGATGTTGAACTGCGCCGCATCCGCGCCGCCGGCGATGCTGTAGGTGAGCGTCTGGGCCGGCAGGTCGATATCGGTGGCCGTGACGGTGGTTACCGCCGTGGTGTTCTCGGCAACACTGACGCTGGCTGTTGTGCCACTCCCGTTGCTGGTAATGACGGGCGCGTCATTGACATTGGCCACCGTGAGCACGAACTGGTCTTCGATCCAGGCACCACTGCCATCGGTGGCCCGCACGGTGATCGTCGCGGCGCCGACATCGGCATTGGCCGGGGTGCCGGTAAAGGTGCGGCTGGCGGCGTTGAAAGTCAGCCATGACGGGGCGCCGGTCACCGTGTAGCCAAGCGTGTCGCCGACATCGACGTCGTTGAAGGTGTTGGCGGCAAAGATGTAGCTGAAGGCGGCGTCCTGCGTCGCCGTCTGGTCCGCCATGGGGTTGGCTACCGTCGGCGCGTGGTTGGCGACGGCACCCGCGGATTCGTAGGCGCCGATGTCGGCAGCGCCAACACGGGGGGCACCGCGCTGATCGGTTGCGGGTGCCGTGGCCGAGTTGCCGGCGTCGATGGCCCAACTGCTGCCACCGAGCGCATGGGTACGAGTGTAGCCCCCATTGTCGGCCAGCGCGGCGAGGCCGATGACGCCACCGACCTTGTCCGTCGCCTGGCCAAGTTGCGTCGGGCTGTCGTCGGCCAGGTTGTTGCCGAGCGAAACGATGCCCGAGCCGCCCAGACTGCCGCCGCCATTGTTGGCCAACAGCACGTTGCGCAGCGTCACCGTCGCGCCATTGCTGTAGACACCACCGCCAACAGCCGCGTTGTTGTTGGCGATGGTCACGCTTTCCAGAGTTGCGGCCTGGGTGAAGTACAAGCCACCGCCGTAGCCGGCACCAACGCTGTTGCCGCTTACCGTAACGTTGGTCAGGGTCTGGCTCGAACCGGCACCGTACAGGCCGCCGCCGTAGGAAGCCGTGTTTCCGGCCAGTGTGACGCGATCGAGCGCCAGCGCGGTGCCAGTGTTGTAAATGCCGCCGCCATAGCCGGCCGCCGCGTTGTCACGAATCTCGACATCGGTCAGGCTCAGCGAACCCGCATTGGCAATGCCGCCGCCGCCAGCCAATATCGCACTGGTGTTGTTCCGGACCACGGACCGGCTCAGGCTCAAGCTGGCGCCATTGTCGACCTCGATGCCGGCGCCGACGCCAGTACCGAAGGTGTAACCGTCGCGGATGGTGACATCGGCGATGGCGACGCTTCCCGAAATGATTTGCATGACCGCGTCGATGGTGTTGCCGCTGATCACCGTGCTGCCGGAGCCCGCGCCCAGGATGGTCAGATCGCCGATGACATCGAAATCGCCATAGGCATTGGCGTTTTCGCCGGCCCCGCTCAGCGTGATCGTGTAAGTGCCCGACGGCAGCACGATCGTGTCGTGGCCCGCGGTATTGTTGGCTGCCGTGATGGCCTCGCGCAGGGATATCTTGCCGTCCGCACCCTGGTTGGCGATCAGGGCTTCGATCGACGCGGTATTCCCGTCCACGACATCGGCCGTGGTGGTGACCATGAACTGGTTGTAAGTGCGCGCATAGACGCCCTTGGAATCGCCACTGCTCCATCCACTCCAGACGACGACGAAATCGTCCATATCGCGCAACGCAACAGAAGCCGAAGTCTGGTCGTTACTGGTGGATTGGTTCACCGTAAAAGGGCTGCCATTGGGGGTGCCGTTAGCGTTGTATTTGCGCGCAAAGATGTCTATGCCGCTTGTGCCGGTCTTCTGGTAGGTAACGACGAAGGCGCCGTCCGATGCCATGGCGATCGACGGGCTGGTTGCATCGCCGCTATCGGCGTAGAACCAGCTATAGCGCTGGCTGCCATCTGCGTTGAAACCGCGGCCCCAGATCCCGGAGAGCGTCGTCGTTTCGCGATACACCAGCGTGAAGTTGCCGGCGCCGTCCATTGCGATCGCCGCGCCGGTGCTGTGCGACAGCCCGTTATCTGCCTGCGTCCGGCTACCCAGCGCTACGCCACCAGCATCGAAGCGCTGAAAATACATGTGATTGCCAACCTCGAAGGCGATCACGAAGCGCCCGGTCGAATCCATCGCCACGGCCGGATTCGCCTCAGTGCCGGTATCGGTAAGGTTGGCGCGTTGATCGGTCGGATCGAGCACGTTGCCATTGGCATCGTATCGACGGAACCAGATGCCGTAGGTGTCGCTGGTGCCCTGCCCTTCCCAGGCGACGACGAAGGCGCCCGTCGCCGGATTCATCGCGATGGTCGAATTGATCTGGGTACCGGCGGTGGAAATGTTCGCTCGCGTCTCGGCCGTCAATGGCGTGCCATCGGCTGCAAAGCGACGCCAGAATACCCCGTCGGTATCCCCGGTCCCCTCGCCGGACCAGGTGACGATGAAATTGCCCGCCGCATCGGATACGACGCGCGCTCCGTTCTGATTGCCCGCTGTCGTGCCGTTGACCAGGATTTCCGCTGTCAGCGGCGTGCCGTCGGCACTGAAGCGCCGAGCGTAAACGCCGTCGGTGCCACTGTTGTCCTGGCTCTTGCTGGTCCAGACGACTACATAATTGCCGGCGGCGTCATACGCCACTGCCTGCTGGCTGCCGCGGGTCAGCGCGTCGGTAGTCTGGTCGTTGTTCGGGGTGGTATTGACCAGGAATTCGTTGCCGAGCAGCCCCCGCCAAGACTCTGGACGATTGGCATCGACCGCCGATGCGGTCTCGATGGCGCCGGCATGGTACTCGAGCACCCAGTTGCCACCCAAGGCGGGATTTCCGGTGTTGTCCGTGCTGGCGGCCACGTCGGCACCGGTCAGTCGCGACAGGCTATCGACGAAGACTTTCCCCTCGGCGCCGGTAGCCACGTCGCAGCCATATAGAAGCAGGTCGGCATGGGCATTGAAGGCAACGCCCCAGGCAGCGATCTCGGCGGTGCGGTCCTTGAGGCTGGCGGCATCGAGCCTGCTGGTACCAAATTGCAGGCTGCCGGATTCGCCATGGGTGATGAGATGCAGCGCATCAAGGTTGCCACGTTGCGCCAGCGCTTGCGAAATCTGATCGATGCCGTCACGGCCTGGATCCAGCACGACGACGTCGAAATGTCGGCCGTCCCCGGCCTGGCCGAGAATATCCGCAAGCAGCGCCTTATAGTCTGCGACGCTGGCATCGACGATGACCAGTTCGTTGCGCGTGGCGGTCGCCAAGTTCGTGAATTCGCCGTCGGCATTCAACACGCGCTGTTCGGGCGCGGGGTGGAGTACATCGACCACCACGGGCGCGAGATCGGCGGAGAACAGGAGGCGCGGCTCCAGTTCCTCGATCAGCGGTCGCAGACGGCAGCGCTTGCTCGGCACGAGCTCATTCCCTGAACAGCGCCAGCCGGTCGAGCTGCTGGTCCTGGTACAGCAGGAGCGCGCGCTGCGCTTGCTGGCGCGACTCTTCCACGCGCTGGGTGAAACCCGTGAGCAGCCCGCCGAGCCAGGCCGGGAGCGCGCCGCCCTGCGGCTGCGAAAGTTTTTCCGCTACCCGCATGAGCCACACTGGCAGGGTGCGTTGTATCAGCGGCGATTCGAGACAGAGCAGGGTCTCGGCGCTACCGGGATCGCCCTGGCGGGCACCGCGACCTTTCAACTGGCGGTCGATGCGGCGCGCACTGTTCATCTGGCAGCAGATGACATGCAGCCCACCGCGCTTAGCCACGCCAGGGCCGAGCGGAATGTCGGTTCCCCGGCCCGCCATGTTGGTCGTAACGGTCACGTGGCCGGCATGCCCGGCCAGGGCGATGATATCGGCCTCCTCCTGGTCGTTACGGGCATTGAGAACCTTGTGCGTCACGCCGCGCGCGGCCAGATGCCCGGAGAGGCTTTCCGAGTCGGCGACCGAATCGGTGCCGATGAGCACCGGGCGGCCCATGTGCGTGAATTCGGCGACGCGTTCGGCGACCGCCTGCCAGTGCTGTTCGCGGCGCATGAACACCTGCCGACCCATCTCGTTCCTCTGGCTGGGCTTGCGCAGCGGCACGCGGACCACGTTCAGCCCGTACACACGGGACAATTCGGCGCGTGATTCGGCCAGGGTGCCGCTCATGCCGCATAGCCGCAGAAAGCGCGGAAAGAAGCGCTGGTAGGTGATCTGCGCGCGAGTAACCGCCTCGCCGCTGACCTTGCATTTTTCCTTTAATTCGATGAGCTGATGCAGCCCGCGCGACCAGGTGCGGCCGGGTGCCACGCGACCGGTGGTGTCGTCGATGATGTGTACGCAGTCGTCGCGCACCAGGTAATGGCGGTCGCGCTGGAACAGATGCAGGGCGGCCAGCGCCAGGCACAGGTTTTCCTCACGCTGCCGCCGGTGGCGCCACACGGCGTGCAGACTGCCGGCCTTGTCCTCCAGAGTGGCGCGGCCCTGTTCGGTCAGCCGCGCCGACTGCGTATGAGCGTCGAGCGTGAAGTCGCCGTCCGGGCGCAGGGTCGCGGCCAATGCCAGAATTTGCGCGGCCGCCTCGCGCTTGCCGGCGTGCTCGTGCAACTCGGAAATGATCAGCGGCACGCGCGCTTCGTCGATGAGGATGCTGTCGGCCTCGTCGATGACGGCCATGCACAGGCCGCGCAGTAATGTTGCCTGACTCGATGACGTCTGGGAAAACTGCGCCGCATGCCAGGCCAGATCCGTACGGTACCGGCTGCGCACGGGCAGATCACGCAGATAATCGAATACCAGTTCCTTGGCCGTACAGTAGGTGATGTCGCGGGCATACTCGGCGCGCCGCCAATTGCCATCCATGCGCTGCTGCACGGCGCCGACCGTCAGGCCCAGCGCTGCGTAAACCGGGCGCAACCTGTTGGCATCGCGGTTGACCAGGTACTCGTTGGCGGTGACGACATGCACGGGTATTCCAGCCAGCGCGCCGGTGGCGGCAGTCAGCGCCGCGGCGAGCGTCTTGCCTTCGCCGGTGGCCATTTCCGCCAGCTGATTGTCGAGCATGATCGCGGCGGCAACCCGCTGGGCGGCGAAAGGCACCATGCCAAGATGGCGGCGACAGGCATCGGCCGTCAGCGCAAATGCCTGGGCGATGTTTTCGGCGGTGAGGCCGTCGCGCGCGAATTGTTGCTTGAGGCTGCGTACGGCCCGGTCGAAAGCTCTGCCGGAAAGGCTGGCCAGGCCCTGCTCGATTTCCAGCGAGCGCTGGGCAATGCGGTCGTAGCGGCGCAGGCCGGGCCGGCCAAGGCGCATGGCGAAGGCATTGAGGCGGTTTGTCCACGCGCTGTCCCTGCCCGAAGCGCGCTTTTCCGGATAGAGACCCCAGATCGATCCCGGCTGCGGCAATGTGTTGCTGTGCATGGTCGGCCTTTTCAGCCTCAATCCGAAACGCCGAAATGCTTGAGGAACACTTGCTGCACACGGCGTGCCCACCGCACCGACAGAGGCTCCATGCCATGATCGAAGTGCACCCAGGCACGCCCACCCACCCGATCGGTGGCGTCGGGCGGCAGCGTCAGGTCGACCAGGAACACCGGCTCCAGCGTCTTGACGCCATCCTTGTCCGCCGGATCGGTAATGCGACTGCCGCCGGCGCGATCGCCCAGGGCCGGACTGGGCAGCGTTTGCGTGGCGGCAGGAGTTTCGCGCGTCAATCCGGCGTCGAGGCGCCGCCCGGGGCCGTCCGTCAGCAACACTTCGACGGCCTTGGTGCGTTCGCGTACCAGGGCGATGTCGTGTTCATCCACCACGGCCCGCACCCGAACCTCTTCGGGACTGAACACGTAGCCCAGCATGGCGCCCTGCTTCAGGAATGTGCCTGGCAGGTCATCCTGGCGCGGCATGACCAGGCGGCCGGCGATCTCGGCATGTATTTCCAGTTGTGACAGCCGTTGCTCGATGCGCGCCAGCTCGGCACTTACGCGCTGTATGGCCTCATCCGCGTTTCGCGCCTTCAGCGGATCGCTGACCAGGGTCTGGAAGTGCTCGGCGCGCAGTCCGTCGAGCTTGCCCTGGGCTTCGCGACGCCTGGCTTCGAGCCTGGAATCTTCCAGCACGGCAATCAGCTGGCCCGGCTTGACGATTTCGCCGTCACGCGCCGCCAGACTGACGATGAAACCACCGGTGTCGGCGGCCCGCAGTTGCGCGCGTTCGGGCAGCCACACTACGCCTTCGGCAACCGTCGTCGAGGGCATGGGCATGACACCCACGGCCAGAACGCCGAATGTCGCCACGCCAGCCGTGATCAGGCGCGCGCGCGACCTCTGGGTGCCCAGGGTGGGTGAGAAGAACGCAAAACGCAGCACTCTGTTCAGGGGCTGCGCGAGGGTGGTGTAGAGCACGAACAAGCCGGCGGCGAGTCCGAGCACAAACGATTTCGATGCTACCCAGAAGGTGATGAGCATGCCGACAAAGAGTTTGTACAGCCATGACAGCGGCGCATAGATCAATAGCCAGACGCGTTCGCCCCGCGCAGGCGCGGGTGATTGCGCGTTGGGCAACTTGAGCAGGTAGTGCTGGGCCAGATAGGCCCAGTACCGGTTGCTGCGTGGTGCCAGGTTGGGCAGATTGAGCGCATCGCTCAGCACGTAATAGCCGTCGAACCGCAACAGGGGATTGCCATTGAACAGGAGGGTGGAAACGCTGCCGATGAAGGCAAGTATGAAGGCGACATCGCGCAGCAGGCCGGTTTCGACATTGAGCCAGACGAACAGTGCCAAAGCCGCAATCAGCAGCTCGGCCATGATGCCGGCTGCACTGACCATGACACGCTGATACGTGTGCCGGAAGGCGGTAGCTGCCGAAGCGTCGACATAGGGGGCAGGTACCAGCACCAGCAGGGCGATGCCCATTTGTGTCACCTCGCCACCCCATCGGCGAACCGCCAGGCCATGCGCCAGCTCATGCACGGCCTTGATCAACGGAAAGCAAAGCCACATCACGATCAGGTACCGTGGCGTCAACAGGTAAGTCGCGGCATGGGCGCGCAGCTCGCTCCAGTGAACAAGAGCGCCGATCAGCGCCAACCCGATGATCAGGGCCCACGGCCCCAGCATCCAGGCACGGAAGACCTGTTGTGCGAACCAGTCCAGCCGACGCAGGAGGTTGCCGGGGTTGAACAGGTTGACGCGAAACAACAGCGGGTTCAGTGCGCCGCGGCGCTGTTTGCTGGTCTGTTCCCGGTGCCGTTCGAAAAGCGTCTCCACATCCGACAGCTTTTCCACCTGCAGCATGCCGCTTTCGGACAGTTGCCCGATCAGGCGAATAATCTCTTCCTGGGACGGGGCATCGTCGCCAAGTATTTCCAGCAGGGTTTCCCAGATTTCATTGGTGGAATGCCGGCCGGTACAGCGGCCGGCGAACTGATAGGCGATGTTGTTCAGGCGATGCTGCCGGCCGGTGGCGGTATCGGTAAACAGATACCAGAGCACATCGCGGCTAGGCTGACGACGCACCTGGACGTGACCGCCAAGCTGCGGATGAAGTTGCGCAACACGAAACCAGTTGGGGCTGAACAGCGAATCAGCGGACACCTCAGGCTCCCCACGACCAGAGCTTCAGGCGTGTCCAGTTGAACGCCCGCCGACCCCAGTTGACCAGCAGGGAGCGCTGATCCACTTCGATTCGGGCATAGCCCTGCATGCCGGGACGCAAGGCAGGGGGGTCGCCTTCCAACGTCGCGTACACGGGAAAGTAGTGCCGGCCTTCTTCCGTCGTGGCCAGCGGGGTGATGCGCTCGACACGGATGGGCAATATCTCGGCAGGCATGGCCGCCAGGATCAGCCGTCCGCTTTGTCCGAGCTTGAGATCGGCAATTTCGCTCTCTTCCGCCTCGACCATGACGCGAAAACCGGTATCCGGCGACAGCGTGATCAGTTCGGCCCCGCGTTCGACCGGCGCGCCGATCGACTGGCTGAGATCGCCCTTGATGACAATGCCGTCGAAGGGCGCCCGCAGCTGGCTTCGTTCGAGCTGCTGTTGCAGCAGGTCAAGCTTGGCACGCACCGCCTCGGCACGTCCCTGGCTGACGATGAATTCGGTCCGGTCGCTGCGGGCCTGTGCCGATACAAGCGCATTTTCGTGCTGGGCGAGTTCGGCTTCCAGGCCCCGCTGTTCCACCCGCATGTCCTGCTCGGCAAGTTCTGCCAGCACCTGGCCGGCTTTGACGTGGTCGCCTGGGCGAGCATGAACCTTTTGCAGGTAGCCATCGGTGGGGGCAGTGAGTGCACGCTGGACGACGCCCTCCAGTCGTGCGGGACCCGTGACGTGATACGTCATCGGCAGCAGTAGCGCCAGGGCCAGCAGGACCAGGCCTGTGGCGATGCTGGCGACGACCAGCTTGCGCGCTGGAGTATCGGTTCTCAGGACATGGCGCAGACCCGTCCTGGCGTCGGCCATGACACGCCGCCAAAGAGACAGGCCGTTCTCGTACTTGAGGACAAGGGACGGCGTCATCATGGTCGCCACGCGCTCGATGTGGGTGGCTTCCGCGGTGCCAAATTCCCTGTCGCGGCGCTCCATGGTCAGCGCGCCGACAACACGGCCATCGTGAATGAGCGGCGCCGTGCAAATGGCGTAGCCCTGGCGATGGGCGAGTTCGCCATGTGCCAGCAATACACGCGGCCTGCCGGACTCGGGTTCCGGGTGGACCAGCCTGACACCCTGTTCGGCGGCTTCGTCCATGGCGGCGGCGACCAGTCTGGCGGTTTCCTGACGCGAATGGACTTCAGCCACATACGAGGCGGCAACCACATTCATGCTGTCCTTTTCGCGCCAGCCAATGCTGGCACGATCGCATTTCAGGCTGCTGGCCAGCTGCTGGGCAACTGCGGTAGCGGCTTCGCCGAAGTCCTTGCGGCCCAGTAACTCCGCCTGCAACTGCAACAGCTGCTCGGCGGAAAGCGCCATGTGCGCCGCCGCAGTGGCTGTCTGTCGCTCGGGTAATGCCGGTGTGGACGAGGCTTGCATGGGGACTCTGGCCTGTATTTCGCTGTTTTTTGGGCGGTTTTTCTAACTTAACGTATATCGGCAAAATATCCAAAAACCTGAGCATTAGCGATCGCCCCGGCCGCACGCGGGACAGATTGTAGGATTGTGTAATGCAGGCCCAAGAACGACAAAGGCCCCGAAAAGGGGCCTTTGTTGCTGTTGAGCATTTCTGCCCGACAGACTTTATTTCATTCGAACAATCCTGCTACCAGAGAGTTTCCCGCTCCGGGCTGGCCGAAATCTTGTGCAGGCTCAGGTCGGCGCCCTCGTATTCCTGTTCGGGATCGAGGCGGATGCCGACGGTTTGCCTCAGAATGCCATAGACCGCGAAGCCGCCGGCCAGGGCAATGCCGACGCCCATCACGGTGCCGATCAACTGGCTCATGAAGGCGACGCCGCCCATGCCACCCAGCGCCTTGACGCCGAAGATGCCGGCGGCGATGCCGCCCCAGGCGCCGCAGAGGCCGTGCAGCGGCCAGACGCCGAGCACGTCGTCGATGCGCCACCGGTTCTGGGTGATGGTAAACATGACCACGAACAGGCCGCCGGCGATGCCGCCGGTAACGAGCGCGCCCAGCGGGTGCATGAGATCGGAACCGGCGCAGATCGCCACCAGACCGGCCAGCGGGCCGTTATGTACGAAGCCGGGGTCGTTCTTGCCCACCACCAGGGCTGCCAGCGTACCGCCGGCCATGGCCATCAGCGAGTTCATCGCCACCAGACCGGAGACCTTGTCCAGCGTCTGGGCGCTCATGACGTTGAAGCCGAACCAGCCGACGACCAGAATCCAGGCGCCGAGGGCGAGGAAAGGAATGCTGGACGGCGGATGGCCGCCGGCGATGCCGCCGTCCTTGTGGTAACGACCGCGGCGAGCGCCGAGCATGATCACCGCCGCGAGGCCGATCCAACCACCGACCGCATGAACCACCACCGAGCCGGCGAAGTCGTGGAATTCCTCGCCGAACGAGGCTTTCAGCCAGGCCTGGATGCCGTAGGCCTGGTTCCAGGCGATGCCTTCGAAGAAGGGATAGACGAAACCGACCAGCAGGAAGGTCGCGGCAAGTTGCGGGTTCAGCTTCGCGCGCTCGGCGATGCCGCCGGAGACGATGGCGGGGATGGCAGCAGCGAAGGTGAGCAGGAAGAAAAACCTGGTGAGTTCATAGCCGCTCTTCTGCGCCAGTGTCTCGGCGCCGGCAAAGAAATTGACACCGTAGGCGATGCCGTAGCCGATGAAGAAGTAGGCCAGCGTGGACACGGAAAAGTCGACCAGGATCTTGACCAGGGCATTGACCTGGTTCTTCCGCCGCACGGTGCCGAGCTCCAGGAACGCGAAGCCGGCATGCATGGCCAGGATCATGATCGCGCCGAGCAGGATGAACAATACGTCGGCGGAAGTCTTCAAATTCTCCATCTTGGGGCCCTCGGGAAGATTAAGCACGAATCCCGTGCGCGAATGCAACAAGCGTGCCGCGCAGGTACCCCGTTTCAGAACAGTCAGTTATGGCGAGACGCCGAATCCATGCGCACCAGCGTGGTGCCCATTGATCGATCTTGGCACCGCTATCGTGCGCCGGTCGGGCCGGGTTGTCGGCAACGCCTCACTTTGGTGAATAGCTGCGCGGCATCAGTGCCCACATGGCGCCCTTCTGACGCATGCGGCCGGCCTGGGTGCCGGCGTCGGCACCGCTGCCCCAGTAGAAGTCGGCCCGCACGACACCACGGATGGCGCCGCCGGTGTCCTGCGCCAGCATCAGCCGGTTGAGCGGCTTGCTGTCGTTCGGCCAGGTCGTGGCCAGAAAGACCGGGGCGCCAAGCGTCACCTGGCGCGGATCGACAGCAATGCTGCGCTCCGGCGTCAGAGGCACGCCCAGCGCCCCCGGCGGACCGGAGCCCTCGAGCGGCACCTCGCGAAAGAACACCAGGCTCGGATTGGCGTTGAGCAGCTCCTGCATGCGCTTGGGATGCGCCCGGGCCCAGGCCTTGATGCCCTGCATCGAGGTTTGCTCGACCTTCAGTTCACCCTGATCGATCAGCCATCTGCCGATCGAACGATAGGGGTGGCCGTTCTGGTCAGCATAGCTGACCCGCAGTCGCGTGCCATCGTCGAGCACCACCTGGCCGGAGCCCTGTATCTGCATGAAGAACAGGTCGAAGGGATCGTCGATCCAGAGCAGCGCATCGGCGCTGCGCCGGTCCTCCTGCTGCGCCCATTCGGCGCGCGAGTAGTAGGGCACCAGCTTGCGGCCTTCGAGGCGTCCGCGCAGGCGCATGCTTTTCAGTTCCGGATAAACATCGGCAAGATCCACCACCACCATGTCCTCGGGCGGCGCGAACAGCGGCGACAGATAGGGCGCATTGCGGGTCCGGCTGCCCTTCAATACGGGCTCGTAATAGCCGGTAATCAAGCCCTCGCGGCTGCCATCCGGATTGACCAGCGCCCAGGGCTGCATCTGCGCCTCGAACCAGGCGCGCGCATTGCCAGCCGTCGACACGTCAGCGGTTCTTGTCGAAGCGCAGACGGGAGCCCAGAGTTCGCGCTTTTCAAGCACTGCGCAGGAAGCACGGAAGGATTCGAAGGCCGGTCGCGGATCGTCGTCCTGCCAGCCCGGCAGATCCGGCCAGCCCGCCGGTTGCAGCGGCTTCTCTGCCGGCTTGGGCGGCTCCACCGGCGGGCAGGCAGGACATGCCGCGCAT
>DASRXN010000189.1:0-7706 GCA_035654135.1 Rhodocyclaceae bacterium
CGTAATCGACATCAATCGCGATACGCAACTGCTCGATTCCTACGCCGACAATCCGCACTCGCTGGTGCTCGGCTGCGCCCGCATCGGCGGAACCGACTTCCGCTTCAAGCTCTTCGCTTACGACGGCCAGCAATACACTGCCATCACCCCCGGCCAGGCAGCCCTCGGTCTGCCGCTGCTGTTCAAGCCGATGGGCGCGCCCAAGCCGGAGCCGACCTACATCGCCTCGGATGCCGACTACGTCGACTACATCACCGAATTGATGGGCGGCTTCGCCGTGCCGGCCTACGTCAAGGAACTGCGCCGCGACAAGCGCTACCTGTTCCTCGGCATGCGCTTCAACCGCGACAGCGAGCGCATGGTCATGTCCGACATCATCTACAGCGCCGCCACCGATCCAGCCGGCTGGGCGCTGATCGAAGGTCCGACGGACAAGGAGTGCCGCTTCCTCGGCAAGATGGGCATCGAGATCGTCGATAGCAGCGTCACCGAACTGATGGCCGCCACGGAGGAAGCGACATGCTGAACTGGACACCCGAAATCCACGCCGTCGGTGTCACCGAAATGGACGCGACGCACGAGGATTTCGTGCGCGAACTGGCTACGCTGACCAAGGCCGGCGACGCCGACTTTCCGCATCTTTTCCACTCCCTGGTCCTGCACACCCGCGCGCACTTCGAGAACGAAGGTCGCCTGATGCGCGCCTGCCGCTTCCCCGCCATCGGCGAACACGAAAGCGAACACCAGCGCGTGCTCGGCGAACTGGCGCTGGTCGGCCGTGGCATCGCCAAGGGCCGCCTCGGCCTCGCCCGCGCCTACGTCGCCGTCGGCATGCCCGACTGGTTCCACAAGCACCTGCTGACCATGGATAGTGCCCTCGCCGGCCGCCTCAAAGCGCAACCAGCTGCCGCGCCTGGGTGGCGCAGGCTTCACGGGCAGCCGGGTCGAGGGCCTTGAGCCAGCGGGTGGGGAGCGCATCGCGGCCGTAGATGGCGCCGGCCAGCATGCCGGCGATGGCGCCGGTGGTGTCGGCGTCGCCACCGCGATTGACGACGTCGATCAGGCATTTCTCGAAGCTGTCGGTGGCCAGCAGCGACTGCAGCACCGCCTGCACGGTTTCCACCACCCAGCCGCTCGGGTTCTCGCGCCGCCGCGTGCGGTAGCCGAAGTTCGGGCGGGCGCGAACGAAGGGCTCGATGCTGCGCCGATAGACGCCGCGCAACGCGCCACCACGGATGGCTTCCTGCACGGCCAGCGCGAGGAACTCCGAGGCCGCATCGGAATCCGGATTGTTGTGCGTCACATGCGCCTGTGTCCGCACGGCGGCACGCACCGCATCCTCGCCCTGCCCCAGCGTCGCCAGCGCCACGGGCAGCACGCGCATGGCGGCGCCGTTGCCTGCATCATGTTCGGAGGGCGGTGCCACCGGCTCGCCGCTGCGGCGAAAGGCGATGAGGTTGCGACGCACCGTGTTACCGATGTCCACCGGCTTGGCGCGCATCCAGGCATCAAAAGCATGAGCGCAAGACAGCGGCTCGACGCGGCCGCCGTCGGCGAGGATGGCCGTGCCGAGCGCGAGACTCATCGTCGTGTCATCGGTAACCGCGCCGGGCTTCAGGCGCAGCCAGCCGCCGCCGCGGATTTCATCGTGGACGCCGTGCTGTGCACGGATCTCCCCCGGCGTCATGAATTCGACCGTGGCGCCGAGCGCGTCGCCCAGCGCCAGGCCGAGGTAGGCCGCCTCGGCGCTGGCGGTCAGGTCACTTGCTCGGGTACTCGACGAGAATATCCTCATCGCGGATCACCATCTGGCAGGCCAGCCGCCATTCGTTGGGCGGGAAGTCATCGATGTTCATCTGGTCGATCTGCTTCTGCGTCACCTTGCCGAGTTCCTTGAGCACCTTCTGTTCGCGCTCGTTGAGCGGGTTGCCCATGCGCGGCTTGCTCTTGTCGATGCGCGTCACCTTGACCAGGCAGGTACCGCATTCGCCGTCGCCGCACGAGAAGTCGATAGGAATGTGGTTGTCCTTGGCGATCTGCAGGATGGTCTGCTTGTGGCTGCCGGCCACGGCATAGACGGTCTTGTCCTTGTGTAGCGGACTGGAAAAAGTGACGAGGGCCATGCGGTACTCCTGTGGGTTGATTGGAATTCGTTAAGCAGGTTTGACGACGATCTCACCGCCCAGCACCTGCGCCTGGCAGGCGAGGCGGTGGTGGCGCGGCGCCAGGTTGTCCTTGAGCACCTGATCCTCGAGCACCGACGGCGCGGCGAGGTTTTCGTGGCCGGAGACGACCTTGGTCAGGCAGGTGCAGCACTCGCCTTCGCGGCAGCCGTAGGTGATGCCCGCGCCGACCTTCTCGGAAACCTCGATCAGGCGCGTGCCGGCCGGCACCGTGACGGTGACGCCGACGTCTTCGAAGGTGACTTTTGCTTTAGGCATTTTCGGTTTCCTTTCAGGCCAGTTCGGCCATGTCGATGATTCGGTTCTCGGCCCGCCCGGTCAGGTTCAGGGCTAGGTTGCGGCCGAGTTCGCGGCATTGCGCGAGTTCCTCGACAGTGGGGATCAGGCGGGCGCGCACGCCCTTGACGGGCACGCGCAGCTTGAGGCCGCGCAGGCGGTCCTCGACCATGTGCACGGCCTCGCCGCTCCAGCCGTAGGAGCCGAAGGCGGCGCCGACCTTGCCCCGCACATTCACGGCGGTCAGCGAGGACAGCAGGTCCCACACCGGCTTCACCGCGTCGCCGTTGATGGTCGGGCTGCCGAAGGCGAGGCCGTCGGCCTCTTCGATGAGATCGACGAAGGGCGATACTTCGCCGCCTTCGATGTCGTAGAGCGAGACGCGCACGCCGCTCGCCTCCTCGGCTCCGGCGGCCAGTGCCCCGGCCATGGCGCGCGTGCTGCCGTAGGCCGAGAGGTAGAAGATCAGCAGCGTCTTCTCGTCGGCGGCCTCGTTCTTGAGGCCGGAGGCCGACAGCTCGCGGTAGCGCGCCACGTAGCGGCCCGGTGCGTCGCGCAGGATGGGGCCGTGCGCGGGCGCGATCAACTTGATGGGCAGCGGCTCGATCAGTTCCAGTGCCTCCAGCACGTGGGCCCGGAACGGCCGCATGATGTGCGCGTAGTAGTACTCGAACGAGAAGCGGAAATCGCCGACCGCGTCGTTGAACAGGCGCGAATCGCAGAAGTGGCAGCCGAACACGTCGCCCGAGAACAGCACACCGTCCTCTTCGAGGTACGTGCATTGCGTGTCCGGCCAGTGCAGGAAGGGCGTCTGCAGAAAATGCAGCATCCGGTCGCCGAGGTCGACCGTGCTGCCGGTCTGCGTCGGCTGGTAGGCGAGCTTGTCACCGTGCAACAGGCCCTTGAGCATCGGCGCGCCGCGCGAGGAAATGTAGAGCGTCGCCTGCGGCGCGCGCCGCAGCAGCTCAGGCAGTGCGCCCGAGTGGTCGGGTTCGAGGTGGTTGAGGACGATGGCGCGGATCTCGCCGTAGTCGGCCACCGATTCGAGGCGGCGGAAGAAAGTGTCGGCGAAGTTCTCCTTCACCGTGTCGACGATGGCCACGCCAGCGCTGCCGCGCACCGCGTAGCTGTTGTACGTGGTGCCGTTGGCGGTCTTGAGGATGATGTCGAAGCTGCGCAGACCCGGATCGAGCGCGCCGATCCAGTGCACCCCGGGCAGCAGCTCGACCGCCCGGTCAGTCGTTGCAGCCGGCACCGTGTTCATGGTCATGGCCGGCGCAGACGTGGCCGTCCGCTCCATGCCGACAGGCTTCCAGGTCGTCCTCGGGCAGTGTCGAGCCCAAGCCGATCCAGGCGTCGATTGCCGCTGCGTCGAAACCGACCTTGCGCTCGCCGTCCACTTCCAGCAGCGGCCGGCGGATCAGCAGCGGATACCGTTGCAGCAGCGCCACCGCCGTTGCCTCGTCGCATTCCTCGGGCACGATTTCGCCGCTCTTGATCGCTGGCGAATTGCGGTTGAACCACTGCGCGATTGGCAGGCCATCGAAATAGGAAAGAAGCTCCAGCCGCGTCCACGGCGTACCGAGCAGGTTGCGCGCGACCACCGTGTGGCCGGCGGCTTCGAGAATCTTCTTCTGTTTGGCGTTGCCGGAGCAGCCCGGCTTTTCGTAAAAAGTGACGGTGGCCATGGTTACCTTGCGGCAATCTCCCTTTGGGCGGCGGCCCAGCGTTCCGGCGGGATGCCGGTGAGCGAGCCGGTCGGATTCATCGGCTCGTTGAGTTCATTGACGATCGCGCCCTCGATCGGACAGATCTCGACGCACTGCGGCTTGGCGTGCTCGCCGATGCACTCGGTGCATTTGTCGACATCGATCAGGAAGTGCGGTGCGGCCTCGAAAATGGCCTTGTTCGGGCACAGAGGTTCGCAGGCCCAGCAATTGACGCAGGATTCGACGATTTCGAGGGCCATCACGCACACCTCTTGGCTTCAGCAGCCGCTTTCGGATTCAGCAGCAGACCGGCCGCCAGCATCTCGTGCCACACCGCCAGCACCGCCTCCTCGACCGGCTCCATGGCGTGCTCGCCGTTCGGACGAATGCCCGCCGCTTCGAGTTCGCCCCAAGGCTCGTAACCGATCTTGGAGCAGAGCACCGACTCGCAGCCTGCCAGCGCCTTGATGGTCTTGGCCAGCACGGATTCGCCGTCGCCGCAGGTGTCGCCACCCTCGCAGTAGAGGTCGGTCTTGCGGTGACCGATCAGCTTGGCACCGGCGGCCGTCGCCTCGTAGACCAGAAACTCGCGGGCATGGCCGAAGTGCTCGGCGACCATGCCGTTCTTAGCGGCAACCGCCATCAAGACCGGGCGGCCCTGTGAAGAGTCAGTCGTGGCGGTACGCCGATGGATGGTGACGACGGCAACGCCGGCCGGCTGCGGCGCATGGGCCTTGGCCTTCCTAGTCTCATTCTCCGCCACAATCTGCTCGCGCAGTTGCTTGCGCTTCGCCATCGCCTCGGCGAGGAAGGCTTCGTCCATTTCCATCGCCTCGACCTTGTCCATGGTGAACTCGGCGCCGCGATCCTCGCCCAGCAGGCCGACGGCGTCGGCGCGGCACTGGCGGCAATGGCGCATCATGTTCATGTCGCCCTCGCAGGCATCCTGCAAATTCTTCAGCTCTGCCGCGCTCGGACTGCGCTGGCCCATGATGCCGTAGAAGGTGCCGTGCTCGGCTTCGGCGATCAGCGGCATGACGTTGTGCAGGAAGGCGCCCTTGGCCTTGACGACCTTCGACACCTCCTTGAGGTGCTCGTCGTTCACGCCGGGGATCATCACCGAATTGACCTTGACCAGGATGCCGCGCGCCACCAGCATCTCCAGGCCCTTCTGCTGCTGTTCGATCAGGATGCGCGCCGCCTCGATGCCGCGGATGCGCTCGCCCTGCCAGAAGATCCAGGGATAGATCTTGGCGCCGACCCCGGGGTCGACACAGTTGATGGTGATAGTGACGTGGTCGATGTTGTGCCTGGCCAGCTCCTCGAGGCTCTCCGGCAGCGCAAGGCCGTTGGTCGACACGCAGAGCTTGATGTCCGGCGCCTTGATCGCCAGTTCGCGGAAGGTGGCGAAGGTGCGCTCGGGGTTGGCCAGAGGGTCGCCCGGGCCGGCGATGCCGAGCACCGACATCTGCGGGATGGCCGCCGCGACGGCCAGCGTCTTCTTCACCGCCTGCTCGGGCGTCAGCAGTTCCGACACCACGCCCGGCCGCGACTCGTTGGCGCAGTCGTACTTGCGGTTGCAGTAATGGCACTGGATGTTGCAGGCCGGCGCCACCGCGGCGTGCATGCGCGCAAAGTGATGGTGCGCCTGCTCGGAATAGCAGGGGTGGTCTTCCACCTTGCGGCGGATTTCTTCCGACAGACCGGACATCTGTCCGGCCGTCGAGCCGCAGCTGTCGGCGCTGCAACCACCCTGTGGGCTCTGTGGGGCTGAGGGTGCCTGTGAGGCGATAACCGGGAGGTCCATGTCATGCTCCGCTTGGTGTTTGACTACACCTTTGCAAGCACGATGCCAGGCTCTAACCAATTGATTCCTTTGACCTAGAAATCAGATTGTCGCGAACGCCACAAACCCGCAATGGCGGGGTTGCGACGTTCCGGATGACTCAGAACCCGGACAGTTGCGACAGCCGGGGTGCCCCGAGTGCCGCGGCGGCGATGGCGGCTGCAGCGGCCGCCACGAACAGTTTCTCCATTCCGGTTACCGCCTGGAAAACGCGTTGGGAGGCTTGAGCCTACTCGAAGTGCACCACCGCCACGGGGTTGTCGTGCAAACCCATATAGGTCACCGAGATGGAGGTACCCGGCTCGACGGGCGCGGACGGCAGGAAGCCGCCCAGGCTGAGCAGGTCGCCCGGCTTGAGTTCGATGCCGTCGCGCTTGAGCGCTTTCGCCAGCCAGAGCACCACCCGGATCGGCTGCCCCATCAGCACATTGCCGCGCGCCCGGCCGATCTCCCGCCCGGTGCGATCTTCGGATACCACCACCTCCATCCGCGCCAGCGCGTCCAGCAAGGCGCGGCTGGGCACCACCGGGATCCGCGGCCCCAGCACGCCGCCGCGGAAGGCCGCGTTGGTGGCGACCAGTTCGGCGCCGGTGGGCGAACCGTCGAGCATGATGTCGGGCAGTTCGATGAACGGAATCAGTGTGCTGAGGTGCTCGAGGGCTTCGAGCGGAGATTCGGCGTCGGCCAGCCCCGCATCCTTCACCACCACGATGAAATTGGCTTCATAGCGCAGCTTCGCCCCGAACTTCGCATACACCAGCGTCGAGTTGAACAGCATCATGCCGCCGAACATCGCGCCCCAGGCCGGGCCGGACACACCGAAGCGCTGCTGAGACTCGGCGCTGGTGAATACCGCCTTGTAGCCGACCCGCTTGCCGAGCACCCTCGGCAGTGCCTCGATCAGCTTGCCGCGCGCGCAGCGGGCATCGTCGGGGCTGATGTCCTTGCCGAAACCCCGGCTCACCCTGGCCGCCCGGAAGTCGTCGAGATAGGCTGCCACCGTGGCGGCGTCCGGACAGGCCGCCGATGCCAGCAGCGGCAGGCAGGCCGCGAGCAACAACAGACACCTTGCCGACTTCATTTCCCTCCCTCCCCGACCGGCACCGCGCTCTTGTCCACCACCCGGCGCAGCACGAAGCTCGAATGTACTCCGGTCACGCCCTTGATGCGGGTGATGCGGTTGAGCAGCAGTTCCTGGTAGGCATCCATGTCCTTTACCACCACCTTGAGCTGGTAGTCCGCATCCTGGCCGGTGATCAGCAGGCATTCCAGCACCTCGGGGATTTCGCGCACTGCCTTCTCGAAGGCATCGAATCGTTCGGGCGTGTGCTGGTCCATGGAGATGTGGATCAGTGCCATAAGCGTGAGGCCCAACGCCTTCGGATCGACCAGCGCGCGGTAGCCGACCACAAAGCCGCCCTCCTCCAGCGCCCGCACGCGGCGAAGGCAGGGCGAGGGCGAGAGGCCGATGCGCTCGGCCAAGTCCTGGTTGCTGATCCGGCCATCCTCCTGCAAGGCGGCGAGGATCTGGCGGTCGTAGCGATCAATCTCCATGTCGATGCCTCCAATGCACGATACTGCGCAATATTCTGCCAAATCATCGCATTTCAATGCCACAAAACGCAAGCACATTTCGCGCACCCGTCGCTAACATGGCGCCATCGATAGCGAGGAACACCATCATGTTGAAAT
>DASRXN010000190.1:0-3986 GCA_035654135.1 Rhodocyclaceae bacterium
ACCGCTTCTCTCTCGTTCCGGGATATCGATAGCCCGTGTGCGCACGGGACTTGGATGCTGGCAGGATATTCGGTCCGGCCTTGCCGGGCAATATGACGAAGGGAATGGGTGGTGTCGTCGCCGGCGCCGCCGACCAGGAGGTCGTCGCCCGTGCGCCTGCGAGGATGTCCTTGCCGTGGTATTGCCCAGCCAGCACGGTGGGATCGTAGTCGCCTTCCAGGTGGTCGTTACCTTTCCCGCTTATCAACACGTCTCGACGCTGCGCACGGTCACGCAGGCGGCGGGAGCAGCCTAAGCGCGCTTTCTGGTCAGCCGAATGACGCCCTCGGCAGTCCGCTGGGAGCCGAGGACGGAGGAATTGAGGCTTTCGCTGTATTCCACGACCTGGTAACCATCGTAGTCGTTGAGGCGCATGAGTTCCTTGGCACGACGATTGAACACCGCGCGTGCCTCGCCGGCGCCGCCCGTGTAGAAGCGCTTCATCTGCAGCGAGAAATGGATATGGCTGTCGCCGAGAGGCGCCTCTTCGATCTTCCAGTTCGGCGCCAGCGGATCGAGAACCAGATACGCCGCACCTGCCAGGGTACCCCAGATGACGATCTTCTCCAGTGCAACACTGATCGATGGCGACACTTTCAGCGACGCGTTCGGAAGCAGTGTGCCGCTGCTCGGAATGGCCTTTTCCGTCGTACTGCACGCGCACAGCGCCATGCTCGCCAGAAGGATGGCGGCTTGTCTCATATGTAATTGAACAGTGACAGCTTGGAGGTCGACGCAAAGGATTTTTGCGCAGCCTCGAGTTCCGTTTGCTTGCGTGTCAGATCGGAAAGGGCCTTGTTATAGTCGAGATCCTGCAGGTTGGACAGCGTCTGCGCGTACTGCAAGGCAAGGTCCTGATTGACGTTGGATAACGAATCGATCTCGCTCAGCCGCGAACCGACCTCGGCCCTGACGCGCAGAACATTTTCACTGGCGTGATCGATGTTGTTGAGAGCGGCCCCGATGTCCGTCGTGAGCTTTGCGGTAGCCGCCGCTCCCGAAGCGCCATTCTCGAGTGCACCGATCAGATCGGCCAATGTCTTGAACAGACTCTGGCTCTTGCTCGGCGCAATTGTGTAGCTGTCTCCATTGGCGGGGTTCCCGGTGATCGTCACCGAAGCACCGAAATCCGTAATCGGCGCGGTGGTGGTGTTCTGCAAGGGAATCGGTTGGCCACTGGCATACGTCCCTGGAGTTGCCAACAAGGGTGTTGCCCCATCGAAAATTTGATAGGTGGTAACACCGGCAGCCACGGAAAACTGGATCGTGTAGGCACCACTCGTTGGCGCAACCCAGGAGGCGGGGTTCGTTACGTTACCGCCATTGATGGCGCCGGTACCAGTGTTTGTGCTTGCGTAAGTGGTGGCGAATGTCCCGTTGCCGTTCTTGATCCGGCTGAAGACGTCATTGCCCGCATCGCTGACCTCCAGATAGCGGTTCGGAGCAACCTGCAGGCGCTGCTGCCCGTCATCACCCTGATATTGAATATCGGCCCCGCTCTGGATCATGGTGTCGACCGAGGCGCCGAATGGCCTGGTATCGCCTTTGAATCCGGCGAACATGTATTGCCCGCTGCCGTTGGCCGCATTGGCCATGCCCAGTAACTGGTCGAAACGCGCGCGTGCCTCGGTGGCTATGTTCTTGCGATCACTCGCCGACAGGGACGGACCACCCGCTTGCACTGCCAATTCCTTCAGCCTTCCCAGCACGTCAATGACACCGGACAACTGCGTTTCTTCAAGTCCAAGCGCCGACTTGGCATTGTCCTGATTGGTGGAATACTGCGCCGTGACGTCCGCCGATTGACTGACCACCAACGCCCGCGCCGCATTTACCGGATCGTCCGATGGCGTCAGGATGCGGCGGCCGCTGGCCACCTGCTGCTGAAGGTGAAGAACGGCGGCGGTCTGCGAATTCATCGCATTGACCCCCGCGTCGAATATCATGCTGGTGCTGACTCGGATCATGATTGCCTCTTATTTGCCCAAGGCCAGGATTTCGTCGAAGAGCTTGCCTGCGATGTCGATCATCTTCGCCGCCGCCTGATAGGCCTGCTGGTATTGCAGGAGTTTTGCCGCTTCCTCGTCAAGATTGACGCCTGAGATTTGGTCGCGGGCGCTCTGCGCCTGATCGGCCAAAGCCTGCTGCGCTTTGCCCGTTACTTCCACTTCGCGTGACTTGTTGCCGATAAGACTGACGATTTGGGCATAGGCATCCTGATAGGAAGCCGAGCCGCTCAACATGGTCTTCGTGGTCTGCAAGGCCGCCAGCGCGACAGCATTGCGATTGTCGGAGACACCGAAGGTATTCTTCTCGACCGTAAAGACATCACCGACGGCAGGCGTACCGGAAATCGCCACGCGCCAACCGTTCAAGTCGATGTTGGCGCCGCTCGTGTAAGGAATCACCGGGCCCGCGCCATTGACCTGATAGCCGCCGGCTACGAAGTTGAGGGTTGCCGTGGCCTGAAGGTTTGGGTTGGTGACGTCCAGAACTTCTCCGGCACTGATGCTGCCAGTACCGGTGTTGTTCATGCCCGTGCTCGTGCGGATCGGCGCGGCAGCGGCGATGCTGCGCGGATCGCCGATCAACACGGCCAACGAACTGGCGCCCTTGCGCGTCGGCTCGATCTTGAAGCTGTCGCCATCGGCCGGTGTACCGCTGATCGCCAGCGTAAACCCTTGGGGCTCCGCCACCGGAGGCAAATTGGCCAGTGAAGCATTCGTCCAGCTCGTGTTGTCGGCAAGACGCGTCAGGGTGTAATTGCCACCCTTGTAGGTCAGCAGGTAGTCGCTGGTGGTGAGATCGGACGCCGCCGAAGCCGTCAGGGTTGCGGTCAATACGCCCGTCCCGGTGTTGGTCGTGCCGGAAAAAGTGGCAGGGCTGGACATCTTGAAAAAGTCGCCACCAAGAACGCCGTTCAGGTCCTGACCCAACTTGTGAATGTCGTTGAAGCTCTGCGCCAGGCCGATGGCGACCCGGCCCAGCGAATTCTGGGCGGTGTCGAGGGTCTCGGTACGAAACGCCAGCAGGCCGCCAAGATTGCCTCCTGTCAGCAGCGATTCAGGCAGGATCGTTTCGCTGCCGGAACTCGTCTTCATCGCCAGCGTGATCTTCTGCGGATCGTTGGGATCCTGCGCGGCCTTCAGCGTGGAGACCTGTGTGCCAACCACCAGCGGCTGTCCGTTGCCGATGAAGATGCTATAGGAGCCGTCGCTTTGCTGGACAACCTGGGTGCGAATCTCCTTGTTGATGTCGGCAATCAACTGATCGCGCTGGTCGTGCAGGTCGTTGGCCGGCTGATTCGGCCCGGCAGCCTGGGTCAGGATGATGCGCTGGTTGATATCTCCCAGTTGCACGGCGAGCGAATTGATCTTCGACACTTCGTCGGTGACTTGCTGGTTGACACCGTCCCGCAGTTCGGTGATGCGCTGATCGATCGCTTGAAAGCGCGCCACGAGCGATTGTGCCGTTGACAAGGCCGACTGGCGGGCCGGAATCGACGCAGGATTGGCGGCAAGGTCCTGCACGCCCTTGAAGAAGCCTGAGAGGGCCGGCGACAGGCCGGCGCTCGGATCGGCCAACAGGTTGTCCAGTTGCTGAATCTGCGCCAGGTAAGTGTCCATCTCGGCGACGCCAGTCTGGGCTGACATCAACTGGCCGGATACGTACTGGTTGTAGATGCGCTGGACAGTCTGAACGTTCGTGCCCTCGCCGACAAAGCCGGCGCCGGTAAACAGGGGCGTATTGGTCGTCTGGATGATTTGCTGCCGGGTATAGCCAGGCGTCGAGGCGTTGGCGATGTTATGGCTGGCCGTCTGCACCCCGACCTGTGCGGCATTGAGGGCGCTGATTCCGACGCTGTAGGTGGACATGGTCGCTCCGTTGAATAGCCTCGGTAACGGCAAAAACTGCCGAGATTTGAGACGCTATTAAGAAAACAGCAA
>DASRXN010000191.1:0-13582 GCA_035654135.1 Rhodocyclaceae bacterium
GTGCGGAATCGCGCAATCGGGCCAGATTGTCGATCGAACCGCCGGACGGCTTCTCGATCACCTTGATACCGTAGTGGCCGAGAAAGTCGGCGTAAAGCGCCGCAAAACGCTGATAGGCGCCACCTTCGCCGCCGCTGGCCAGCACCAGCGTATCAGGCGGCGCAGGACGAATGAAGCGCGAAGCTCCCCAAAAACCCGCAATCAGGATCAGCAGCAACGGCAGCGCGACGATCAGCACATCGCGCAGTGAGTACTCGCGAAGCGGGCGGCGCTTTCCGGATTGATCACGTAGGTTCAGGAGCATGGGAATCGTGTGCCTTTCGATACACGGCTGGTTTGCCAAGGACTGCTGTCGCAGCAGGAATCGGTTCCATATTATCCCTATTCGTCTTCCGGGCGCCGCCGCCGACTTCCCGACCGGCGGTATTGACTTTCAATATCCGCGTACTAGGATGAAGGCGAATATGTAAAGGCAAACCCATCGAAAGTCGGGGGCGCAAAGCCGCGGGGCTAACGAGAGAACTCTCCATGCCAGCCGGGCCGCCGGGGTGTCGCGAAGAAGTCCCGTGATCGGTCAGTCGCTTTGCATCCCGATTTCCGCAGGCTGAGGAGATCGCGATGCCAAAATGGAGTACTGCACAACTGATTGCCGCAATTGCCGCGTTTTCGGCCTGCGCGAGCGTGTGCGCCCGTGTGGAAGAAGCCGGAATCGCCCGACGGGCAGCCCAGGCTGGCGCAACCCCGGTTCAGGCCACGGGCAGCACCTCTTCGCCGACGCGTCTGCGCAAGAACTCGAAAGCCATGAAGACAGCGCGCCATAGCAATATGGCCTACTCGCTGACACCGACAGCAGCCCGTGGTGGCCGTTTTGCCTGTGGCAAGTCGATGCCGGAAAGCGCTTGCACAGTCATTTCCTGGAATGGAATGTCGCGCACGATCAGCTCCCGATCGGAACTTGACCGCATGGCATCGGCGAGCAATCGCTCTCAGTGGACGGGGCCGGATTCGACAATCTCCCTCAAACCACCGGCGGAGACGATGCTTCGCGAGCCTCCAGCCGCGATGCCCGCATACAAGGACGAAGCCGGTCTCGCACGACTGGACGCCAAGACACCCGGCCTGAATCCGCCGGGGCGAGATACCGGCTACAAGGTCTCCTTCAATCTCCCGGTCGGAAAGCATGAATCCCTTAACCTCCAAGTAGGGATACGCAAGGACGCGTCCGGCATTCAGGGCAGCAACGACTCAAGCGTGCGCGCCACGTGGTCAGTCAAATTCTGAGCCAGCCCTGAGGTAAATCAGCCTCATCGGAATCCCGGCGGAGCAATGGGTTGTCGCCGAGCCCTGTAGGCAGCTGGCAGTGGCATGGAAAACTGCGATTGCCCTGCGGACGTCGGGGAATAGAGACAAACAAAATCCCGCCTTTGATTCTGGCATCATCCCCGCAAAATAAACGCCCCGCCCGCTGCCGGCGGTCGCCCAACCAGAGACCCGGAGTCATCCCATGAAGGACATCGTCAGGCTGTTGTCACTTGCCATGTTAACCCTCGTCGTCGGTCATGGCTGCGGCGGCGGGGGTGGCGGCGGCAGTTCGACCGGCTCGACTGCGCCGGGCAATGGAACCTCGACCAGCGCCTCGACCGGCACATCGACCGGCACCTCGCCCGGCAATTCGACCGGTGGCTCCGCGGCCAATTCCGGAGGCTCGGCTACGGTGTCGGGCAACTACGCGCTCACCGCATGGAACGACCTGGGTATGCATTGTGTCGACGGCAACGACTATTCCGTGATGTCGATCCTGCCGCCATACAACAATCTGCACGCGCAGCTGATCGATCGGACCACCAACAAGCAGGTGACCAGCGGTGTCACGCTGACGTATCAGTCGATTGTCGACCTACAGGGCTCGATTAACACCAGCAGCGCCGGCAAGACTAACTTCTGGCAATATGTCGCTGCCCTATTTGGTGTCAGCCCCGCCAGTAATGTCGGCTTGACGGGAAATCCTGCCCCAAGCCTCACCCCGGCTCCGCTAAGTTACAACGCCACCCAGGGTTGGTTCGAGGCAAGTGGCATACCGATTACGCCGGTCGACGACGCCAGCAACAAGAACTACTACCCGATGGTGAACGTAGTTGCGAAGGATGCTCAGGGCCAGGCGCTGGCTACAGCAAAAGTGGTCCTGCCCGTATCCGACGAAATGACCTGCAAGGCGTGTCACACGTCGCTCCAGTCTGGTACCGCGGCGCAGATGGCGGCCAAGCCGCCGACCTCAGGCTGGGCTTTCGACAGCGACCCACAAAAGGATTGGAAGAAGAACGTCCTGCGCATCCACGACGACAAGCAAAAGGCCAACGCCACGTTCATCCAGGCGCTAGCGACCAAGGGCTACAACCCCGCCGGGCTTGCTGCCACGGCTACAGCCGGAAAGCCCATCCTGTGCGCGTCCTGTCATGCCTCCAATGCCTTGCCAGGAACGGGGCTTGCCGGCGTTTCGGCGCTGACCGCGGTGCAACACACCAGTCATAGCCAGGTTGTCGATCCGACGCAAAACCTGAAACTCGACGACATCAGCAACCGTAGTTCGTGTTACATGTGCCACCCCGGTTCCGTCACCAAGTGCCTGCGAGGCGCCATGGGCAACGCCGTGGATGCCTCGGGCAATGCGCTTATGGGGTGCCAGAGCTGCCACGGCCTGATGAAGGATGTGGGCCTTGCCACTCGCGTCGGCTGGCTGCAGGAACCCAACTGCCAAGCCTGCCACCATGACAGCAACCGCGAAACGTCGGCGATCGATGCCACCACTGGCAGCCTGCGCCAGGTCACCGATACACGCTTCGCGACCACGCCCAACTCGCCGAGTAGCGGCTATTCGCTGTTCCGCTTCAGCCAGGGCCACGGCAACCTGCAATGCGAAGCATGCCACGGTGCCACGCACGCCGAATATCCGAGTTCCCACGAGAACGACAACGTCTTGAGCGTCGCGCTACAGGGGTACCGCGGCACCGTCAAGGAATGCACCGCCTGCCACGCCACGGTGCCCAGCACGACCACGGGCGGACCCCATGGCATGCACTCGACGACTCAGCAATGGGTAAAGGGGCACGGAAGCACCGCAAAGCAGAACCGTACCCAATGCGCCTACTGCCACGGCGCGGATTTCAAGGGCACCTATCTCTCGGAAGTCCGCCAGGCAAAGACCTTCTCTGCCGAAAGCAGAAACGTCTCCTTCGCGGCGGGACAGCGCATCAGCTGCTTCGAATGCCACAACGGACCGGGCGGCGACGGCAGCGGCGGCACTTTGCCGCCGAACATGAACCCGGCCTACACGGGCGCCGCCGGCACGGCCCTTTCGCAGGCCGACCAGGCGATCATCAAGTGGCTCGTAGGTAAGTAGGCAGGCAAGAAAAAGCCTCAGGGCAGATCAGCCGCGGGGCTTTGCTGGCTACGGCTCTTCTAGAATGGGATGTCGTCTTCGAAGTCGTTGAAGCCGCCGCCCGAAGAGGCGGCGGACTTCGAGGGCGCGGGCTTGCCGGTGCCGCCACTATTTTCGCGTGGCCCCGTGTCGCCCATGCCTTCACGACGGCCGAGCATCTGCATCTCGTTGGCTTCGATTTCGGTCGTGTAGCGCTCCTGGCCTTCCTTGTCGGTCCACTTGCGGGTACGAATGCGGCCCTCGAGATAGACCTGCGAACCTTTCTTGAGGTATTGGCCGGCGATCTCAGCCAGCTTGCGGTAGAACACTACGCGATGCCACTCGGTGATTTCCTTCTTCTCGCCGGACTGCTTGTCCTTCCAGGACTCGGTGGTGGCGACACGGATGTTGCAGACCGCATCGCCGTTGGGCATGTAGCGCATCTCCGGGTCAGCGCCCAGATTACCCACGATGATGACCTTGTTGACCGATGCCATTGAACTCTCCTCCCTAAGTTGATGTCTTGCGCACCGGCGGCGTCATACCCGCCGCCAGCAACAGCCAGATGCCGCCGATCACCGCACAGAACCCCTGCACTGCGCTGGCGCCAAAATGCTTGAGCAGCCAGCCGCCTAGCGCACCGCCGAGAAACAGGCCAACAGACTGGGTGGTATTGTAAATGCCCAGGGCCGCGCCCTTCGCTTCGGCCGGTGCCAGGCGCGAAATCATCGACGGCTGAATCGCCTCCAGAATATTGAAGCCGACGAAGAACACAAGCAGCCAGAAGCCCATGACATAAAGGCCGCTGCCACCGGTCAGCGCCAGGCCAATCTGTACGGCAACCAGCAGCAGGATGGCGCCGACAAAAACCGGCTTCATGTATCCATGCTTCTCGGCGGCGATGATGGCCGGCACCATGACGACAAACGAGATCAGCACGGCCGGCAGATATACCTTCCAGTGCTCGGCCACCGGGAGGCCGCCGGCGCTGACCAGCATCGGCGGTACCACGACCCAGAGCGCCGTCTGCATCACGTGCAGGGCCAGCACGCCGAAATTGAGCCGGGCCAGCTGGCCATGAAGCAGCACCGACGAAAATGGCACGCGGCGCTTGGCGGCAACGGCTGGCGGCGACGGCACGACCTTCAGCAGCAGCACGATCGCTGCCAGGGCCAGAATGCCGGTCAGGGCGAAAATGCCCGGCATGCCGAGTGCGGCGAAGAGCAGCGGTGCGATGACCAACGAGAGGGCGAACACCAGACCGATGGTGGAACCGATCATGGCCATGACCTTGGTGCGATGCTGCTCGCGGGTCAGGTCGGCGGCCAGCGCCGTCACGGCAGCGGAAATGGCGCCCGCGCCCTGCACGACCCGGCCGGCGATCACCCAGTAGATGTTGTCGGCCGCCGCGGCAAGAAAGCTGCCGACCGCGAACAGCAGCAGGCCGGCGACGATGACCGGCTTGCGGCCCCACCGGTCCGAAGCCATGCCGTAGGGAATCTGGAAGAAGGCCTGGGTCAGGCCGTAGGCGCCCAACGCGAGGCCGACCAGCAGCACGTCGTCGCCGCCTGCCAGCGTCGGCGCATAGACCGCAAACACCGGCAGTATCAGGAACAGGCCCAGCATGCGCAGGCCAAAGATGGCCGCCAGCGATGCGCCGGCGCGCCGCTCGTCGCGGGTCATGGGATCGGTGACGGGGGATAGCATGCCGGATGGCTTTGGGAAAACGGGTCGCGTATATTAACAGGTTGCCCAACCCGCCCCCTCCAGCCCCATGGAAGAGATCAAGATCCGCGGCGCCAGGACCCACAATCTCAAGAACATCAACCTGGACCTGCCGCGCAACAAGCTGACCGTGATTACCGGCCTGTCCGGTTCCGGCAAGAGTTCGCTCGCCTTCGACACCCTCTACGCAGAAGGCCAGCGTCGCTACGTCGAGTCGCTCTCGGCCTACGCGCGCCAGTTCCTGCAATTGATGGAAAAACCGGACGTCGATCTGATCGAGGGCCTCTCGCCGGCAATTTCCATTGAGCAGAAAGCCACCAGCCACAACCCGCGTTCAACCGTCGGCACCGTGACCGAAATTCACGACTACCTGCGCCTGCTTTATGCCCGTGCCGGCACGCCGCACTGTCCCGAGCACGGCGACCCGCTGGAAGCGATGAGCGTCTCGCAGATGGTCGATTTTGTCCTCGCCCTGCCGGAGGACGCCAAGCTGATGATCCTCGCGCCGGTGGTCGCCAACCGCAAGGGCGAACAGATGGATCTCTTCGCGGAACTCAAGGCCCAGGGCTTCGTCCGCCTGCGCATCGACGGCAAGGTGCACGACATCGACGCCCTGCCCAAACTGGCCAAGACGCAAAAGCACTCGATCGACATCGTCGTCGATCGCCTCAAGGTACGACCCGACGTGCGTCAGCGGCTGGCCGAGAGCTTCGAAACGGCGCTGACCCATGCCGAAGGCCGTGCCATTGCCGTCGAAATGGACGCGGGCGACGAACACCTTTTTTCGGCCAAGTTCGCCTGTCCCCATTGTGGCTATGCCCTGCAGGAACTGGAGCCGCGCCTGTTCTCGTTCAACAATCCGATGGGCGCCTGTCAGAAGTGCGATGGCCTGGGCAGCATCCAGTTCTTCGACCCGGTGCGCGTCGTCGCCTACCCGCACCTCAGCCTGGCTGCCGGCGCCATCAAGGGCTGGGACAAGCGCAATCAGTTTTACTTTCAGATGGTGGAGTCGCTGGCGGCTCACTACAACTTCGACACGTCACTGGCCTTCGAGGAACTGCCAGCGGAAATTCAGCGCCTCGTGCTCCATGGCTCCGGCCGCGAGCAGATCAAGTTCCGTTACCTGAACGAGAAGGGCACGCGCTTCGACCGCAGCCATGCCTTCGAAGGCATCATTCCCAATCTTGAGCGCCGCTACCGCGAGACCGACTCCGTAATGGTGCGCGAGGAACTGGCCAAGTATCTCAACGCCAAACCCTGCCCCGAATGCGCCGGCACGCGCCTGCGCCGCGAAGCACGCCATGTGCTGATCGGCGATCGGTCCCTGCCCGATGTCAGCAAGCTCTCGCTGATCCAGTGCCGCGACTTTTTCAATCTGTTGCAGATGAGCGGCCACAGGGCGCAGGTGGCGGAGAAGATCGTCAAGGAAATCACCTCGCGGCTGACATTCCTGATCAATGTCGGCCTCGACTACCTGTCCCTCGACCGCTCGGCGGAAACGCTTTCCGGCGGTGAAGCGCAGCGCATCCGGCTGGCCTCGCAAATCGGCTCCGGCCTGACGGGTGTCATGTATGTGCTCGATGAGCCATCCATCGGCCTTCATCAGCGCGACAACAGCCGGCTGCTGCACACCCTGGAGAACCTGCGCGACCTGGGTAATACCGTCATCGTCGTCGAACACGACCACGAGGCGATCGAATCCGCCGACTATGTCGTGGATATGGGCCCGGGTGCCGGCGAACATGGCGGCCGCATAGTCGCCGAGGGTACGCCGAAGCAGGTGGCGGCCAACCTGGAATCGCTTACCGGCGACTATCTTTCGGGGCGACGTGCCATCGCCGTGCCGAAAAAGCGAACAGCGCCCAACAAACTGCGTCAGCTGAAGATTCACGCCGCCACCGGCAACAACCTCAAACAGGTCGATGTCGGAATTCCGGTCGGCCTATTCACCTGCGTTACCGGTGTCTCCGGCTCCGGCAAGAGCACACTGATCAACGATACCCTTTATGCCGCCGCCGCGCGTCACCTCTATGGCTCGGCGGTCGAGCCGGCCGCTCACCGCGATATCGAGGGACTGGAGTTCTTCGACAAGGTCATCAACGTCGACCAGTCGCCGATCGGCCGCACGCCGCGCTCCAATCCGGCAACCTACACGGGCCTGCTGACGCCGATCCGCGAGCTGTTCGCCGGCGTGCCCGAGTCCCGCGAACGCGGCTACGGGCCGGGGCGGTTCAGTTTCAACGTCAAGGGAGGTCGTTGCGAGGCTTGCCAGGGCGACGGCATGATCAAGGTTGAGATGCACTTCCTGCCCGACATCTACGTGCCCTGCGACGTCTGCCACGGCAAGCGCTATAACCGCGAGACCCTGGAGATCCGCTACAAGGGTAAGACCATCTACGAAGTCCTGCAGATGACAGTCGAACAGGCCCGCGAATTCTTCTCGCCCGTGCCGGTGGTTGCCCGCAAGCTCCAGACGCTCATCGACGTCGGCCTGACCTACATCCAGCTCGGCCAGTCGGCGACCACGCTGTCGGGCGGCGAGGCCCAGCGCGTCAAGCTGGCGCTGGAATTATCCAAGCGCGACACCGGTCGCACTTTGTATATTCTCGACGAGCCGACCACCGGCCTGCATTTCGCCGACATCGAGCTGCTGCTGTCCGTGCTGCACCGGCTGCGCGACCATGGCAACACCATCGTCGTCATCGAGCACAACCTGGATGTCATCAAGACCGCCGACTGGCTGGTGGACCTGGGGCCCGAGGGCGGCGACGGCGGCGGCCGCATCATCGCCGAAGGCACGCCCGAACAGGTCGCCGGCGTAGCTGGCAGCCATACCGGCCGCTATCTGGCACAAACGCTGGCCTAGGTAATTCGCGGGGTAAAAAACTGGAAGTTGTTGCGGCCGCTCGCCTTGGCGTGATACATGGCCGTATCGGCATTCTTCATCAATTGCAGCGCTTCGGTACCATCGTCGGGGAAAATGCTGATGCCGATGGAAGGCGTGACGCACAGGTCGTAGCCGAGCGCAGAAATCGTTGTCGCCAAGGCCTTGACGATCTTTTCAGCCACTGGCACGGCGTCATCCGGGCCGGTCAGATCGCGCAATACGACGATGAATTCATCACCGCCCAGTCGTGAGACGGTATCCTCAGCTCGCACCGCCCGACTCACCCGTGCCGCCACCTGCTTGAGCAACTCGTCACCAACCGCGTGGCCGAGACTGTCGTTGATGCTCTTGAAACGATCCAGATCGAGAAACATGACGCCGACCCGATGGCCGTCGCGTGTAGCCTGAACCAACGCCTGCTCGAGACGATCATGCAACAGGGTTCTGTTCGGCAAGCCTGTCAGCGGGTCGTGGTGGGCCAAATGCCAGATACGCTGCTCGGCCTGGACGCGCTCGAAAATTTCCTTCTGTAGTTGCTCGTTGGCAATCGTCAGTTCGTTGGTACGTTCGAGCACCCGCCGCTCGAGTTCGTCGTTTGCCCGCCGCAATGCCTCTTCGGCGTCGCGCCGTTCCGTGACATCCTCAAAGATCCACACCACATCGAAGCTGTCCCCGGCATCCGGCGCCTTGTGGCCGGTGATTCGCACCCAGAACAGACTGTCATCCTTGCGTTTGGCGCTGCATTCGGTGATGAATATTTCACCGCGCCGGATCGGTTCTGTCGCCAGACGGCCAAGATTCTCGAAGGACTCCCGGTCGGGATGCAGTTGCAAGGTCGGGATGCCAAGCATCTCGCCCGGCCGGTAGCCGAAAATCTCCTCCAGCTTGCGATTGCCACGCACGACCACTCGGTTGCGGACGAACATGATGCCGACCGCCGCATTGTCGAAGATCATTTCCTGCTCGGCCAATGCTTGTCGCACCCGTTGTTCCGTTTCGTAGTGGGTGGTCACGTCCTCCATGATCCAGATGGTTCCGCCCTGCGGATGCTCCGGATTCACGGCCTTGGCCGACATGCGACAGCGGAAGGTACTGCCGTCCTTGCGTGCCATCGCCATTTCGGTTCGGAACGGCTGTCCGGCAGCGAGTATCGGCCCGGCTTCGAGACCGAGCGCCTCGTAGGCCTCGTCCGACGGGTAGAGGACACGGCCGCTTTGGCCCTTCAGTTCATCGACGGTGTAGCCGAACATCTGGGCGCAAAGCGGATTGGCCTGCACCAACATGCGGTTCTTCGAGAACAGGATGCCGACCGTGGCATTTTCGAGAATCGCCCGCAGCTCCAGCAGAGCCGAGATATTTGTCTTCATGCGGCGCTGACGGGCACCCGCACCGAGGCGGCCCGCTAACTGACCGCCTTGACGATCAGCGGCACCAGGGCTTCCGGCAACCTGATCTTGCCCGCCAGGGCGAATTCATGGGCGGCATTGGACATCTTCTTCCATGTCTTGCGAATGATCTCCAGCCACTTCTCTTCGCTGTAGTCCGGCTTCTGGCCGGCGAATTCGAGCATATAGTGCTCGATGAAGACCAGATCGGTGACATCCTCGAGCAACTGCGTGTCCGGATTCACCTTGAGGCCTTTCTTGCCGACGGCCGTCTTCACCTTCTCGATAGTCTCATCGTCGTAACCGGCCTCCTTCATCAGCCGGCCGGCGGTGTCGGCATGGAACTTGTAGAGATTGGTGCGCCACTGCAGGTAACCGGTGCGATCCATCGGATAGCTGTTGCGCGGGCTCTTCCAGCGCTGGATGTGCTGGGCGCGCACGGCGAGCCGGGCAGCCTCGGAGGCATCGGGCGCGTAGCGGCCGATCATGTCGGTCATGCGCTGGGAATACAACAACTCGCGCGGCACTTCCGTGCCGTCGGACGCCTTGTCCATGCGGGGATCCTCCGCATTGGCGGCGTCGAATAGGGCGATGGCGCGCTCGAAGCGCTGGCTGTTTGTGGTCATAACGGCTCCGGGAATACGAGGTCTAGCAGTCGATCAGAAGGATGGAAACATCGTCGTGGGGCGACACGCTGCCCATATGCGCGTCGAGGGCGTTGCGAACGGCGTCAAGGCGATTCGGCACCGGCGTGCTGCTGAGTGCCCGTTTCAGCCGCTCGAAGCCGAAGCTCTCGCCGCCGGCATCGGCCGCCTCGATCAGGCCGTCGGATATCAGCACCAGCTGGCTGCCCGACGGGCAGGCGACCCGCTCGATGCCGGCCATGTCCTCATCGAACTCGATGATGCCCAAAGGTGGATGAGCGGATGCGATGTGACGATGCAGCGTGCCATCCGGCTCGATCAGCAGCAGGTCCGGCATGCCGCCCAGCCAGAGCTCCGCCATTTGCTTCGTCTCGTCGAAGCAGACCAGGCTGGCCGCGACGAAACGCCCGGTCGGCATGAAGGCCAGCAACTGGCGATTGATCTCGTAGGCGATATAGCCGAGCGGATAGCCGTGCTCGACGAGGCTGTAGAAGGAAGTCAGTACTGGCAGGGCGCTGATGGCCGCCGCCAGGCCGTGGCCAGTGGCGTCGGCCAGCATCGCACAAACACGGCCATCGGGCGCGCGGCCCGCGGCGATGACGTCGCCGCTGAAATCGGTCGCGGGCTCCACCCAATGGTGCAGCCGCGGGTCGGAGAGGCCTTGGCGCAGCAACAACCGCTGTATGATCTTGCCGGCCAGGGCATTTTCCGCCTCGCGATCGTCGTGATAGCGCTGCAGGGTTATCGCATGTTCTCGCGCGGCCTTCTCTGCAGCGACACGCTCGCGGATATCGCGCAGGATGCCGACGAAATGCCGGCTGCCATCAAAGCGCATTTCGGTTACCGTGATTTCCAGCGGTACCAGGCTGCCATCCCGGTGCAGTCCGGTCAGTTGGCGTTGCGGCATGCCGATGATCGTCGGCATGCCGCCACGCACATAGCTCCGAACATACCCATCATGCGCGCTGCGGTCCGGCTCCGGCATCAGCGTCGAGATATTCTGGCCAACCAGTTCCTCGGGCGCATAGCCGAAGACAATCATCACCACCGCATTCGCCGAGAGGACCATGCCATGCTCATCGACGGTGATGACACAGTCGGCAATGTTGTCCGTGATCGCTTCGCTATGCCGTCGGGTCTCGTCAAGGCTTCGCTGCAGCACCAGCGTGCGGGCCAGCGAACGCAACTTGGCGTTGAGGACGACGAAATTGACCGGTTTGGCGAGATAGTCGTCGCCGCCCGCCTCCAGGCCGGCAACCAGATTCTCGTCCTTGTCGAGCGCCGAGAGAAATACTATCGGCACCCACTGCGTGCCGGCCAGAGCCTTGATGCGCCGGGTGGCCTCGTAGCCGTCCATCACCGGCATCATCACGTCCATCAGGATGAGGTCCGGCGACTCGCGCTGAAATGCCTCCACCGCAAGAGCGCCGTTCTCGGCCGTCAACACATTGCAGCCGAGTTTTCTCAGAAAGACCTGCAGCAACTGCCTGTTGGTGGCGGTATCGTCCACCACCAACACCTTGAGTCCCGCAATCGTGTCGTCTGCCTGCGCCAAGGGACGGCTCCCCGATTATTGTTGCGAAGATTATAGGCCGGGGGGCAGGGAAAACAGTACTTTCGATCTATCCGGGCCGGTCAAGGCCCGGATCAGGCGCAACCGCCCTCGGTTTCGGGCACACCCAGCTTCTTCAGGATGCTGTCCATCGGGCAGAACTTCGTGAAACCGCTCTGGAACAGGTTGGCACCGACAAAGGCGGTGAACCACAGCCAGGACAACTGCGACAGGTCGGCCTGGCCGCTGAAATGGGCCAGGGCGAGGGAAATCATGATGAATGCGCCGGCGACGATGCGGACGATGCGGTTGACGGTCATTGCGATACTCCTTGGGGTTGGATGCGGTTCTTCATGGCCGCGTAGTAAAGGACGGGGATCACCACCAGGGTCAGGACGGTGGAAACGAGAATGCCGAAGATCAGGCTGATGGCAAGACCGGAGAAGATCGGGTCGTCGAGGATGAACAGGGCACCGAGCATGGCGGCCAGCCCGGTCAGCGCGATCGGCTTGGCGCGGATGGCGGCCGACTGGATCACCGCTTCCGCGAAGTCCATGCCACCTGCGACCTGTTCGTTGATGAAATCCACCAGCAGGATGGAGTTGCGCACGATGATGCCGGCCAGGGCGATCATGCCGATCATTGAGGTGGCGGTGAACTGCTGGCCCAGCAGGGCATGGCCGGGCATGACGCCGATGATGGTGAGCGGAATCGGCGCCATGATGATCAACGGCACCAGGTAGCTCTTGAACTGCGCCACGACCAACAGATAGATCAGCACCAGGCCGACGGCGTAGGCGGCGCCCATGTCGCGGAAAGTCTCGTAGGTCACCTGCCATTCGCCATCCCACTTGATGGCGTAACCGGCGTAGGGGTCCTTCGGCTGCTTGATGAAGTATTCGCCCAAACCCTCCGGCAGCTTCGAGCGGATGTCGAACATGCCGTAGAGCGGTGAATCGAGCTTGCCGCCCATGTCGCCGACCACATAGACGACCGGCAGCAGATCCTTGTGGTAGATGACCTTCTCGCGCAGCGTCCTCTTCGCTTCGACCACTTCGGCGATCGGCACCAGGTTGCCCTCCCGGCCGCGTACCTTCAGCTTCAGCAACTGGTCGAGGCCGGACTGGCGCTCAGCGGGCAGCGTAATGCGCACGGGGATTTCGTACTTGGCTTCGCCATCATGCATCGGCGTTACATCCTCGCCCGCGAGCCCCATGCGCACGGTGGCGACGATGTCGGCCTGCGCGACGCCGAGCAGCGCCGCCTTGGCCTGGTTGACGCGCAGCACGACCTTGCCGGCATCGGCGTCGACGGAATCGTCTACGCCGAGGATATCGGCCGTGCCTTCGAAGGCCGCCCTGACCTTTTTCGCGGCCTCGATCTGGCCGGGATAGTCGGGACCGTAAACTTCGGCGACGATGGGCGAAAGCACCGGCGGACCCGGCGGCACTTCCACCACCTTGGCGTTGCCACCGGCCGCCCTGGCGATCGCCATCACCTTGTGGCGCACGCTGACAGCCACCTCGTGGCTCTTGCGGTCGCGATGGTGCTTGTCGACCAGATTGACCTGGACGTCGCCCATCTCGGGGTTGGTGCGCAGGTAGTACTGTCGTACCAGGCCGTTGAAATTGATCGGCGCGGCGGTGCCGACATAGGCCTGATAGTCCTCGACCTCAGGAACCTTGGCGATCTCGGCGGAAATTTCCCGCAACACACGCGCCGTTTCTTCCAATGGCGTGCCCACTGGCATGTCCAGCACTACCTGGAACTCGCTCTTGTTGTCGAACGGCAGCATTTTCAACACCACCCATTTGACGACGCCGAGCGATACCGAGGCCAGGATGGCGATGACGATGACCAGCCACAACTTGCGTCGGGCCGACTTGCCCGTCCGCGCATCGAGGAAGCGCGGCATGACGCGGCGGAACAGGCCCATCAGCCGGACGGTGGTCTTGTCTTCGCCGTGCGCATCGT
>DASRXN010000192.1:0-6488 GCA_035654135.1 Rhodocyclaceae bacterium
CTTGCCTCCCATGGGGCTGCGCCTGCGCCTCAAGGCGAGCTTCGACATCAGCGGGTTCACTCCCGTTGTGCGGGCGGTCCTGCAGGCGCTCAAGACCTACGGCATGATGGTCGCCGACAATGGCAGCAACTGGTACATGACCGGCGCGCCGGATTCGCGCTGGAACAACGACGCGCTCAAGAGCGAACTCGGCAGCGTCAAGGGTTCTAACTTCGAAGTTGTGCGCATGGACGGTCTGGTCGCCCCCTGAATTTCCGAAGGTTGACGTTAACGTCAACCTTCGCTAGATTCGATCTTCCATCCAGTTGGAGGCGGCGGTGAAGCGAGCGTCCTACAAGCCCAAGCACAAGGTGCGTTTCGTCACCGCGGCCTCGCTGTTCGACGGCCATGATGCCTCGATCAACATCATGCGCCGCATCCTCCAGGCCAGCGGCGCCGAGGTCATCCACCTCGGCCACAATCGCTCGGTCGGCGAGATCGTCAATGCCGCGCTGCAGGAAGACGCGCAGGGGATCGCCATCAGTTCCTACCAGGGCGGCCACGTCGAGTACTTCAAGTACATGGTCGACCTGCTCCGGCAGCGGGGCGGCGACAACATCAAGGTGTTCGGCGGCGGGGGCGGCGTCATCGTCCCGGCCGAGATTCAGGAATTGCACGACTACGGCGTGGCGCATATCTACTCGGTGCAGGACGGCCAGAAGATGGGCCTGCAGGGCATGATCGACGACATGGTGCGGCGGGCCGACTTCGACCTGACGCCTCTTGCGCCGCAGTCCATCGAGCCGCTGGTCGCCGGCGACCGCCGCGCACTGGCGATGATCATCACCGCGCTGGAAAACGGGGCGTGGGCCGCGCCGCTGGTGCCGGCGCTGCACGCGCGCGCCGCTGCGATCGAGACGCCCGTGCTCGGCATCACCGGCACCGGTGGCGCTGGCAAGTCCAGCCTGACCGACGAACTGATCCGCCGCTTCCGGCTCGACCAGGAGGACCGCCTGAAGGTCGCCATCATCTCCATCGACCCGTCGAGGAAGAGAACCGGCGGCGCGCTGCTCGGCGACCGCATCCGCATGAATGCCATCGAGCACCCCAACATTTTCATGCGTTCGCTGGCGACGCGCGACACCGGCAGCGAGTTGTCGAAGGCGCTGCCCGACGCCGTGGCCGCCTGCAAGGTGGCCGGTTTCGACCTGATCGTCGTCGAGACCTCGGGCATCGGCCAGGGCGACGCCGCCATCGTGCCGCTGGTCGATGTCTCCATGTACGTGATGACGCCCGAGTTCGGCGCGGCTTCGCAGCTGGAGAAGATCGACATGCTCGACTTCGCCGACTTTGTCGCCATCAACAAGTTCGACCGCCGCGGCGCCGCCGATGCTCTGCGCGACGTGAGGAAGCAATACCAGCGCAACCGCGAGCGCTTCAATGAGAAGCCCGAGGACATGCCCGTCTTCGGGACGCAGGCGGCGCGCTTCAACGATGACGGCGTCACCGCGCTCTATCAGGCGTTGCTGCCCGCGCTGGCGGAAATGGGCTTGCCGCCGAAGCCCGGCAAGCTGCCGGTGGTGGCCGTGAAGTATTCCTCGCCGGGCCGCGCCATCGTGCCCGCCGAGCGGGTCCGCTATCTGGCCGAGATTGCCGAAGCGGTGCGCGGCTACCACGGGCACACCGCAGAGCAGGCGACCATCGCCCGCGAGCGCCAGTCGTTGAAGACAGCCAAGGCGATCTTCGAAGCTTGCAGCAAGGAAGCCAGGGACTTCGATGAGCTGATCGCCTGGAAGGAAAGTCAGCTGTCGCCACACGCCACCCGGCTGCTCGCCATGTGGCCGGACATGAAGCGTGCCTACGCGGGCGACGAGTACGTGGTCAAGATTCGCGACAAGGAGATCCGCACCGCGCTGGTCAGCGAATCGCTCTCCGGCACCAAGATAAGAAAGGTCATCCTGCCGCGCTTCGAGGACGAGGGCGAACTGCTGCGCTTCCTGATGCGCGAGAACGTGCCGGGCAGCTTCCCGTACACCGCGGGCGTGTTCGCCTTCAAGCGCGAGAACGAAGACCCGACCCGCATGTTCGCCGGCGAGGGCGATGCCTTCCGCACCAACCGCCGCTTCAAGAAGGTCTCCGAGGGCATGCCGGCCAAGCGCCTGTCCACCGCCTTCGACTCCGTGACGCTCTACGGCTGCGACCCCGACGAGCGGCCCGACATCTACGGCAAGATCGGCAACTCGGGCGTCTCCATTGCCACGCTTGACGACCTCGAGGTGCTCTACTCGGGCTTCGACCTCTGCGACCCGGCCACCTCGGTGTCGATGACCATCAACGGTCCGGCGCCGATGATCCTGGCGATGTTCTTCAACACCGCCATCGACCAGCAGCTCGACCGGTTCCGTGCCGACAACCAGCGCGAGCCGACCGACGACGAGGCACAGAAGATCAGGGAATGGGTGCAGGCCACCGTGCGCGGCACCGTGCAGGCCGACATCCTCAAGGAAGACCAGGGCCAGAACACCTGCATCTTCAGCACCGAGTTCGCGCTGAAGATGATGGGCGACATCCAGGAGTACTTCGTCCACCATGGCGTCAAGAACTTCTACTCGGTGTCGATCTCCGGCTACCACATCGCCGAAGCCGGTGCGAACCCGATCTCGCAGCTCGCCTTCACGCTCGCCAACGGCTTCACCTACGTCGAGTCCTATCTCGCGCGCGGCATGCACATCGACGACTTCGCGCCCAACCTCAGTTTCTTCTTCAGCAACGGCATGGACCCCGAATATTCGGTGATCGGCCGTGTCGCGCGCCGCATCTGGGCCGTGGCCATGAAGAACAAATACGGCGCCAACGAGCGCTCGCAAAAGTTGAAGTACCACATCCAGACCTCCGGCCGCAGCCTGCATGCGCAGGAGATGGACTTCAACGACATCCGCACCACCCTTCAAGCCCTCATTGCCATCTACGACAACTGCAATTCTCTGCACACCAACGCCTACGACGAAGCCATCACCACGCCGACCGAAGAGAGCGTGCGGCGCGCCATGGCCATCCAGCTCATCATCAACCGCGAGTGGGGCGTCGCGAAGAACGAGAACCCCAACCAGGGCGCCTTCGTCATCGACGAACTGACCGACCTGGTCGAGGAAGCCGTACTCAAGGAGTTCGAAGCCATCGCCAGCCGCGGCGGCGTGCTCGGCGCCATGGAGACCGGCTACCAGCGCGGCAAGATCCAGGAAGAGAGCCTTTACTACGAGCAGAAGAAGCACGACGGCTCCTACCCGCTGATCGGCGTGAATACCTTCCTCAATCCCAAGGGCAGCGGCGTGCAGGAAATCGAACTGGCGCGCTCGACCGAGGCAGAGAAGCAAGGCCAGCTCCAGCGCCTGCGCGACTTCCAGTCGCGCAACGCCGAACAGGCCCCGGTGTGGCTGGCCAAACTCAGGCAGGCCGTGATTGAGAACGGCAACGTCTTCGCCGTGCTGATCGGCGCCGTGCGCCACTGCTCGCTCGGCCAGATCAGCAGCGCGCTCTACGAGGTGGGTGGGCAGTACCGAAGGTCGATGTAAAAGTCAGGCGTGGTGACACGCCACCTTCGCTTCAAGCCGCCGGGAGCAGTTGCGGATTCCAGGCGACTTCCCAGAGGTGCTGGTCCGGGTCCTGGAAGTAGCCGGCATAGCCGCCCCAGAATGTGTCCTGCGCCGGCTTGACGATGACGGCGCCGGCGGCTTTGGCCTGGGCAATGACGGCATCGACTTCGGCTTTCGAGGCGACGTTGTGCGCGAGGCAGATGTCGGTGAGGCTGGGCGGGCTCTGCGCGATCCCGGCATCGTGGGCGAGGCTGGCGCGCGGCCAGAGGGCCAGTTGCAGGCCGACCTGCAGTTGGAAGAAGGCGACGGCACCATGCTCGAATGCCGTGCCGGTGATGCCGGGCGTTTCCAGCCCGAGGCCGTCGCGGTAGAAGTGCACGGCGCGCTCCAGGTCATTGACGCCCAGCGTGATCATCGTGATGCGCGGTTTCATGGCGTCCTCCGAAAGGGTCAGCCGTGGCGACACGCCATCAACCCGTCAGCGACCACTGCCCGACGAAGCGTTGCGCATCGACCAGCCAATGCCTGAAGTCTAGGTCGTAGCCTTCGGGTTCGCCAAGGTATTCCTGTTCGGCGTGGAGGAGCGGGTTGGGCTGGCGGGCGCGGCGGGACATGCGGGCGAGCACGTCGGCGATGCCGTCGATGTGACGGTAGCTCGACAACCAGTCCTCGTCGGCCATGAGTTGCAACGCGAAATGTGCCGATGGCGGAATGTCGCCCAGGCGCGCATTGATGAGCCGATAGACCCCGGCGCAGAATTCATCGAGCGGCCGGGCATGGAGTTCGTGCCAGCGGCTGGCCAGCAGGTGGTCGTAGAGGATGTCGACCACGACGCCGCCGTAGCGGCGCCGCGCAGGGGAGATCCGGGCGCGGCTGGCGCGGAAGGCCGCTTGCGTTTCGGCATGGCTGTCGATGGCGCGGTGCAGGGCGACGCCGCGCGCGAGGTCGGCGGGCAGCGGGCCCGGCAGCGGCCCCTTGATCCAGTCGCCGATCACGCCGCCGACGATGAGTGCCGGGTCGGCGTCGGCCAGGAAGGCGTGGGCGAGGAAGTTCATGGAGTGCGCGAAAAAAGTCAGGCGTGGCGACTCGTCATGCTACCGCGCAGGCGCATCGCTCACTTCTCGACGAAGGCGCGTTCGATGACGTAGTCGCCCTGCTCGCCCAGGCGCGGTGAAATGGTGAAGCCCCGGGCGTTGCGCAGGGCCGAGGTGTCCTTGAGCATGGCCGGGCTGGCGCAGATCATGGCGCTGGCGATGCTGTAGGCGCGCGTTGAGCCGGGCGCTAACAGCTGGCGGGAATCGGGCCGCTACGCGCCCAGGCCTATTCGCGGAAGTTGATCGCCACGTGCGTGCCGTCGCAGAACGGCTTGTTTTCCGACTGGCCGCAACGGCAGAGGGCGACCCGGTTGCGCACTTCGTAGGCGGTGCCGTCCGCCGCCACCAGGGTCACGCCGCCGCGCAGCCACAGCGGCCCGGCGCATTGCATGGCCGGATCATCGACGACGCCGATCGATACCGGCAATTCCGGCTCCACGAACTTACCGGTGCGCTTGTCCCGCGCCACCAGGCGGCCGGCGGGACAGTGGCCGACCTGGCGGATGAACGTCGCCCGCACCGCCGGGTCGTCGGTCTTGCCCACCTGGTTCCACACCTCGCCGTGCGGATCGCAAAAGCGGCCGGCGGCGCATAGGCCCTCGGCATCCAGCAACTGCATCGTCGGGCCGTCGATGACCTTGGCCTGCGCCTGGTACGGCTCGCGACTGGCGGTTTCCGTGCCGTCGAACCCGACCTTCTTGTGCGTGCCGTCGCAGAACGGCTTGTTGCCGGATTTGCCGCAGCGACACAGCGCGTAATGCTCCGCCTCCGTCGGCAACGCGGCGCCGGCGATCCACTGCTCCGAGCCCCCGTCCGCATCCGTGCCGATCGTCAGCCGGACCAGAGGCACATTGCCGTGGACGAGATAAGGACCATCCTTCGCAACAACGACGCGAATGCTGAATTCATTGGCCATGGCGCTCTCCCGGGAATCAGACAAGACCTTCGTCGAAATGGCGCCGCACGGATGCCTGCGCCATACACCTCCGACCAGCGGAACCGATAAAGTTCAACGACGATCGATCCCGCCGCGCCAGACAACTCAACTGAGGGCGGCAACCCGACGCTGCCTGGCGCGTCGCCACGGCTGACTATTCGGAACTACTGCTATCGACACTCTGCGGTCATTGGCCGTTGCGGCACGAATGTCTCGTATGCAGCGGGAACAGTCACTCATTTCAGCGGCAATACCGGCAACTACGGGCCATTCCGGACATTGCTTATATGAGATGTATCGTGCGATACCGTATATAAAATGCTACCCAAAGACTTCATGAAGCTCGTCGCCGAGTCACTTGCGGTTTCTTAGAATAGTTACTAGTTGAATTTCCAGTCAAACACAACGCGCAGAGGCTTCGATGGATTTTGCTTTTGAGCGAACCACATTCGCATCGTGAAATCGGCAATCAGTTTTATCGCCGTCTGTTTTGCCTGCTTCGCAATTTCTGCGTGCACTGCTGGCATTCTAAGGATCGACACCATAACAGTAAGACATCTGCCGCCATCCAATGCAACTCAAATTCCTGAGGCAAGTCGAGTAAGCGTCCTCGTGAAAGTCGAGGACCATAGAAGCAACTCCGGTGGATGGCTAGGCGGAAAGCTGGGCAAGCTCCGCGTTGGTCATGCTGAGAATGGCTTCGGTGAAAGCATTGCCCCTCATATTGCTGTTGATCGCCCATTGGAAATGGTTTTTGCAAAAGCCTTTGAAGATGACTTGGCTGCAAAAGGGTTCTCAATTCAAAATAATGCACCTAATCAGTTGGTCATTGCAATAGATAATTTCTTCACCAAGTTTAGGAGTCAATTTGGTTTATTCGTGGCA
>DASRXN010000193.1:0-2032 GCA_035654135.1 Rhodocyclaceae bacterium
ACGCTTGCCAAAACCATTCTCGGTGGCAGTCAGAACGAACAACTCCTCGCCCTGCGCCACCAGCATGCAGATGACACTCTGGTCGTCCTCCAGCATCATGCCGCGCACGCCGCGTGCATTGCGGCCCATGGGTCGCACATCGCCTTCCTCGAAGCGCACGGCTTTGCCGGAATCCGAGAACAGCATGACGTCGCAGGTGCCGTCAGTGATGGCAACGCCGATCAGATAATCGCCCTCGTCGAGGCCGACGGCGATGATGCCGGCCTTGCGCGGGTTGGAGAAGTCGGTCAGCGGCGTCTTTTTCACCGTGCCCATGGCCGTGGCCATGAAGACGTAGTGGGCCTCGTCGAACTCCTTGACCGGCAGCACGGCGGTGATCTTTTCGCCCTCATCGAGCGGAAAGAGATTGACGATCGGCTTGCCGCGCGAAGTGCGCGTGCCTTCCGGCACCTCGTAGACCTTGAGCCAGTACACCCGACCACGGCTCGAGAAACAAAGGATGTAGTCGTGGGTGTTGGCGATAAACAGGTAGTCGACGAAATCGTCTTCCTTGATGTCGGCCGCCTTTTTGCCCCGACCGCCGCGCTTCTGCGTGTGGTAGTCGTCCATCGGCTGGCGCTTGACGTAACCGCCGTGCGACATCGTCACCACCATGTCCTCGCGGGCAATCAGGTCCTCAAGGTTGATGTCGGCGGTCTGCAGCACGATTTCCGAACGGCGCTTGTCGTCGTACTGCGCGCGGATGGCGGTCAACTCGTCGCCGATGATCTGGGTGATGCGCTCCGGGCGGGCCAGGATGTCGAGCAGGTCGGCGATCTGCTCCATCACCTCCTTGTACTCGGCGACGATCTTGTCCTGCTCCAGGCCGGTCAGGCGCTGCAGGCGCAACTCCAGGATCGCCTGCGCCTGCACATCGGACAGGAAATAGCCGCGCCGCGAAAGGCCGAACTCGGGCGCCAACCCTTCGGGACGCGAGGCCTCGGCCGCCGCGCGCAGCAGCATCTCTTCCACCAGGGGCGAGTGCCAGGCCCGGGCCATCAGTTCGCGCTTGGCATCGGCCGGCGTCGGCGCGGCCTTGATCAGGGCGATCACCTCGTCTACGTTCGACAATGCCACCGCCAGGCCTTCGAGGATGTGGCCGCGATCGCGCGCCTTTCTCAGTTCAAACACGGTGCGCCGGGTTACCACCTCGCGCCGATGGGCGAGGAAGCACTCGAGCATCTGCTTGAGGTTGAGCAGTTGCGGACGGCCATCGACCAGAGCCACCATGTTCATGCCGAAGGTGTCCTGCAGCTGAGTCTGCTTGTACAGGTTGTTCAGCACCACCTCGGGCACTTCGCCGCGCTTGAGCTCAATCACCACGCGCATGCCAGACTTGTCCGATTCGTCCTGGATGTGGGCGATACCCTCGATCTTCTTCTCGTTGACCAGTTCGGCGATCTTTTCCTGCAAGGTCTTCTTGTTGACCTGATAGGGCAACTCATCGACGATGATCGCCTGCTTGCCGCCCCGTTCGAGATCCTCTATATGCGTGCGGGCGCGCATGATCACCCGGCCGCGGCCAGTCAGATAGCCTTCCCTGACGCCGGAAACGCCGTAAATCAGGCCGGCTGTCGGGAAATCCGGTGCCGGCACGATCTTGATCAGCTCCTCGATGTCGATGGCCGGGTTGTCGAGCACCGCCAGGCAGGCATCGACGACTTCGCCCAGGTTGTGCGGCGGAATGTTGGTAGCCATGCCGACAGCGATGCCAGCACTGCCATTGATCAGCAGGTTCGGAATGCGGGATGGCAGGATCAGCGGTTCCTGCTCGGAACCGTCGTAGTTGGGGCCGAAGTCGACCGTTTCCTTCTCGATGTCGGCCAGCAGTTCGTGGCCGATGCGGGCCATGCGCACTTCCGTATAACGCATGGCGGCGGCATTGTCGCCGTCGACCGAGCCGAAGTTGCCCTGACCGTCGACCAGCATGTAGCGCAGGGAGAAATCCTGCGCCATGCGCACGATGGTGTCGTACACCGCCGTGTCGCCGTGC
>DASRXN010000194.1:0-12921 GCA_035654135.1 Rhodocyclaceae bacterium
CGGCCGGCAGGAGGTGTATCATTTACACGTACATATTCTCGGTGGTCCCGAGCCGCTCGGTTCGATGATGCCGAAGAAATAGGAGAGAGACATGGGTTCATTCAGCATCTGGCACTGGCTGATCGTTCTGGTGATCGTCATGCTGATTTTCGGCACCAAGAAGCTGCGCAACGTCGGCCAGGATCTGGGCGGCGCCGTGAAAGGTTTCAAGGATGGCATGAAGGAGGGCACCTCCGACAAGCCGGCCGACGCTTCCCAGCAGGACAAGGTCGGCCATACCATCGAGGGCGAGGCCAAGAAGGAGAAGGTCTGAGATCGTCTCCGGTAACGATCAAAACGAGCGGGTGAGCCCCGCTCGTTTCGTTAGAGGCCCCGAATATGTTCGACGTCGGCTTTTCTGAACTGATCGTCATCGCCCTGGTGGCGCTGGTCGTCATCGGTCCCGAGCGGCTGCCGAGGGTGGCGCGCACGGCTGGGCATCTGCTTGGTCGGCTGCAGCGCTATGTCGGCGACGTCAAGGCCGACATCAACCGCGAAATGCAGCTGGAGGATCTGAAGAAACTACAGCAGCAGGTGGTGGACCAGGCGAAAGACATGGAACAGTCGGTGACCGAGCAGATGAAGTCGGTCGAGACCTCACTCAACGAGTCGATCGCACAGGGCGTGGCGGAGAAGACGACCGAGCCGGCCGCCGAGTCCGCAGGCGTGACGCCACCACTGACAACGGGCCGGCTGGAGCCGGCACAGCCAATCGTTGCGAAGCCTGATCAGTTGGACGACGCAGGCGGCACTTTGGATGGTTCGGACAAGCCCAAGGCCTGACATGTCAGACGTTCAGGAAAGTTTCATTTCGCACTTGATCGAGTTGCGCGACCGGCTGCTACGGGCGCTGGTCGCTGTGCTCCTGGTTTTTGTCGTCATGGTGCCTTGGTCGGCCAACGTATATGACCTGTTGGCTCAGCCCATGATCGCGACGTTGCCGCCTGGCACCAAGATGATCGCAACCGGCGTCATCACGCCCTTCATGGTGCCGATCAAGGTAACGCTACTGGCGGCCTTCGTGATCGCACTGCCGGTGGTTCTTTACCAGGCCTGGGCCTTCGTCGCGCCCGGCCTGTATGCCCACGAAAAGAAATTCGCCCTGCCGCTGGTGATCGGCGCCACTCTCCTCTTTATTCTGGGCGTGGCGTTTTGCTACTTCTTCGTGTTCAACACGGTTTTCAAGTTCATCGCCGAGTTTTCACCGAGCAGCATCACGCCGGCGCCGGATATCGAGCAATATCTGAATTTCGTCATGACCATGTTTCTGGCCTTCGGCGTCACCTTTGAAGTGCCGATCGTTGTGGTGCTGCTGGTGCGGTTTGGCGTCGTCAGCCTGGAGAAACTGAAGGAGTTCCGTCCCTACGCGATCGTCGGCGCCTTCATCGTTGCGGCGGTGGTGACACCGCCGGATGTGACTTCGCAAGTCCTGCTGGCAGTGCCGATGTGTCTGCTGTACGAGCTTGGCCTGCTCATTGCCCGCTTCGTCGGCAAGCGACCCGAGTCCATGCCGGGCGAGAGCGATTACGTGCCGCCGACCGAGACAGAGATGAATCGTGAGTTGGACCGGTTGGATGCCGGGCAGGCGGTATCGCTACCGCCACCCAAGAGCGATTCCTGATCAGTCGCGCGGTGGCTTCGGCCGTTTGCCGATCACGGTCTGAACTTCGACTTCGCGGCCATCGCGGCGCAGGGTGATCCGACCCGGCTTGCCCGGTTCCAGACCGGCGATCAGTTCGAGCATGTTTTCCGCGTCCTTCACCTTTTTGCCCTCGATTGCCAACAGCACGTCGCCAGGCCGGATGCCGGCCTTGTCAGCCGGACTGCCGCGCATGACGCCGGCGATCAAGGCGCCGTCGGTCGCCGGCATGCGGAAGGACTCGGCCAGTTCTGGCGTAATTTCCTGAACCTCGACGCCGATCCAGCCGCGGGTAACGCTGCCGCTGCGGATGATCTGCTCCATGACGCTGCGTGCCAGGGAGACCGGAATGGCGAAGCCGATACCCATGGAGCCACCGTTCTGGGAGTAGATGGCGGTATTGATGCCGACCAGATTGCCGTTGCTGTCCACCAAGGCGCCACCGGAATTGCCCGGATTGATCGCGGCATCGGTCTGGATGAAATTCTCGAAGGTATTGATGCCCAGATGGCTGCGGCCGAGCGCAGAAACGATGCCCGAGGTGACGGTCTGGCCAACCCCGAACGGATTGCCGATGGCGAGCACGATGTCACCGACCCGCAACGAGTCCGGCGTTGCGAACGTGATTGTAGACAGATGCGAGTCGGCCGGCAGCCGCAGAACGGCCAGATCGGATTCAGGATCGGTGCCGACGACCTTGGCCTTGAACTTGCGGCCATCGTTGCTGGCCACTTCGATTTCGTCGGCGGCCTCGACGACATGGAAGTTGGTCAGGACATAGCCTTCCGCCGACACCACGACACCGCTGCCCAGTCCGGACCGTCGCTGGGTCGGCATGCCGCCGCGATCGCCGAAGAAGTGGTACCAGAACGGGTCGTTGGCTAGCGGATGGCGCGATGAACGCACTTCCTGGCTGGTGAATACGTGCACGACCGCTGGCACTGCCTTTTTCGCCGCCTCGGCATAGGAAGCGACGCGTGGGGTCTCCGGGGTTGTCGGCGCTTCCTTCAGCGCTACGATGTCGACGGGAGCACTGCCGCCGGGGAACTCAACCCAGCGCCCAAGCCACTCCGGTTTGAGGGTTTGGACGACAAATAACACCGCCACGCAGAGGGTGACGGTCTGTGCGAAAACGAGCCACAGGCGGCGCATAATTTAACTATCGACTCAATGGCAAGAACAGGTTCAACGGGGGAAATGACGATGCGGCGGGACGAACTGCGAGCCTATCTGGACAAGCTCCTGGAAGTGGATCGCTATCGCGATTATTGCCCAAATGGCCTGCAAGTGGAAGGACGCGGGAAGGTGTACCGGGTCGTCTGCGGTGTCAGTGCCAGCCAGGCACTGCTCGACGAGGCCGTGCGACGGGACGCCGATGCGGTGCTGGTTCATCACGGCTGGTTCTGGCGCGGCGAAGATGTCCGCATCACGGGCATCCGCAAATCCAGGTTGGCCACGCTGCTTGGCCACGACATCAACCTGTTTGCCTATCATTTGCCTCTCGATGCGCATCCGGAATTGGGCAACAACGCGCAGCTGGCGCGGCTGCTGGACTGGCATATCGAAGGCCGCTTTGCCGAGCAGGACCTTGGCTTCGTCGGCACTCCGGCGTTGCCGGTGACGGCTGGCGAGATTGCGCTTTCGCTCGAAAAGTCGCTCGGGCGCGCGGCGATGCTCATTGGCGCCGGCGACCGAGCGGTCGCCAGGGTGGCGTGGTGCAGCGGTGGTGCCCAAGGCTGGTTCGAGCAGGCCATCGCCGTCGGTGCCGACTGCTACATCAGCGGCGAGATTTCCGAGCAGACGGTACATCTGGCCAGAGAATCCGGAGTACCCTACATCGCCGCCGGCCATCACGCCACCGAGCGCCACGGGGTCATGGCGCTGGGGAGGCATTTGCACGAGGAATGCGGTCTCGACTGTCAGTTTGTCGACCTCGACAATCCTATCTGATCAATCCCGCAGTATCGCCAGCAGGAACAGCATTTCCTCGATCACCGGCTGCGGGAAGCCCGCCCGCGTGCCGCCGCGGTTGTCGTCGAGCAAGCGGTTCAGATAGTCGGCGCAGGAACGGCGGGGCCACAGTTCCTGAGTGCGATTGATGATATGGGTGTAGCTCTCCAGGCTGGGTAGCCGGTTTGCCGCATCGACAGCTTGCCAGTCCGGCGGCGCGATATTGAAATGCTGCTGCAATTCCTGCGCCGATTTATCGAATTCCTCCTTCATTCCCGATTTGCGATAGATATCCAGAAGCTTCAGCCAGTGGTACAGCGCCTGGCGTGGATGCATACGGATATGGTCTGAAAGTGTCTGTGCGGCTCCCTCGGCGAGTCCCATGGACAGCATGACGTCGGCCAGTTCGAGCGACAGATCGGCATCGGCGACGGCATCGTCGGCTTCCGACGGCATCGGGCCGGCTGCCGTTTCCGGCTGTAGTGTCGGTACCGGCAAAGCTTGCAACACCGCCTTCTTTGTGGCGGCAGGAGCTGGCACGGGTAGTTCCGCCTTCGCTGGCAATGGCTCGACGGCTGCCTTTTCCTGACGCTGGTCGACGGCCTTGACTGCCGGTGCCGGCGCCGACGGCCGCATCTTGGGAAGAGTCTCGTCGGGGGGGATGTCGGGTTTGTCCCGTCGTTGCCGCCACCAGAGGCCGAGCAGGGCGAGGATGCCAGCGCCGCCGGCCAGGGGTAGCCAGGGCAGATCCGCAAACTCGCTGGTCGGCGGTTCGGTTGCTGTTGGACAGACGATCGCTGCCGGTGCACACGGCCGAGTCGGCGTGGTGGCGATCAACGTATGCAGCTCGTCGGTCGTCTGAGCCATGTGCCGCAGACGGGCTACCATGTCGTCGATCAGCGCCGTTTCGTCCACGCGGGACTGGCCTGATCTTGCTTCCAGTCGCAGCAAGGACCGCTCGGTTTCGCTGGGCGGGGTGCCGAGCGGCGGCCGCAGGGTCGTGCTGATCTGGAGTGCAGGGTCCGGCAGCGCATTGGCCGTCATTCCGGTCTGGGAGGCGAGGCAAAGCGCAGCGCCAAGGATGAGTGGCCTTCTGCGGCTGATTCCGTTGCCGGGAAATGCACAGTTTTTTTGCAGGGCCAGCTTCGTCAGCATGGGTGAAAGCCTTCTCCTGCCGACGAACGTATGGTCATGCTGTTGGCGCCTCAGAATCCGATGGCATATTCCTTTCTCCGAGAATGCCAGAGACCGGGATAGCCTGACCGCCGGAAAAGCGCCTTGAAACGGGGTTTGTTCGTCGCCGCGATGATTGCGGCCGGGAGCTACTGGAGGTGCGTCCGGAATACCCGCCTCAGTTTTGCCACCTTGGGTGCGACCACCGCCATGCAGTAGGGCTGCTGCGGGTTGTTGGCGAGATAATTTTGATGATAGTCCTCGGCGCGCCAGAAGCGCGGCGCCGGTAGGACTTCGGTGATGATGGGTGCAGGCCAGATCTGTTCTGCCGTGAGTTCGGCGATCAACGCCCGGGCGACGCGATCCTGCTCGTCCGAATGGGTGAAGATCACCGAGCGGTACTGGCTGCCGACGTCGTTGCCCTGCCGGTCTTTCGTGGTCGGGTCGTGGATGGCGAAGAAGGCCTGGAGCAGCGTGCGGTAGTCGATTACGGCGGGATCGAAGGTGATCTGCGCTACTTCGGCGTGGCCGGTATCGCCCAAGCATACGGCGCGGTAATCGGGATGGGCGACATGGCCGCCGCAATAGCCCGAAACGACCGAGTCAACGCCCTTGAGTTGACGCAAAGCCGCTTCCACGCACCAGAAGCAACCGCCGCCGAGAGTCGCAATCTCCATGCTTGCAGCCTAGACCGTAAGAGGCGCTTCGTCCATCAGCGCGATTTGTTCGCGCAGTTCCAGGATGCGGTCCTGCCAATAGCGCTGCGTGTTGAACCAGGGGAACGCGGCCGGAAAGGCGGGATCGTGCCAGCGGCGCGCGATCCAGCCGCTGTAGTGGATCAGGCGCAGCGTGCGCAAGGCTTCGATCAGGTGCAGCTGGCGCGGGTCGAAATCGGCGAACTGCTCGTAGCCGTCCACCAGGTCTCCCATCTGCCGAGTCATCTGCTCTCGTTCGCCCGAGAGCAGCATCCAGAGATCCTGGATCGCCGGCCCCATGCGGGCATCGTCGAAATCCACGAAGTGCGGGCCGTCATCCGTCCATAGCACGTTGCCGAGATGGCAGTCGCCGTGCAGGCGCAGTGCTTTCACATCGCCGGCGCGCTCATGGCAGCGAGCAACGCCCTCGAGCGCCTGGGCGACTACGCTCTGCCAGGCTGGCAGCAGGTCGGGCGGGATGAAATCGTGCTTCAGCAGGAAATCGCGCGGCGTGTCGCCAAAGCTGACTATGTCGAGCGACGGCCGATAGCGGAAGACATCGGTGGCGCCGACGGCGTAGATGCGGCCAATGAAGCGGCCCAACCACTTGCGCACGCCGGGCGCGTCAAGTTCCGGCGATCGACCGCCCTGGCGCGGAAAGACCGCGAAGCGAAAGCCGCCGTGGCTGTTGAGCGTCGTGCCGTTCAGCACCAGTGCCGGCACGGCGGGAATTTCGGTGGCGGCGAGTTCGGCGACGAAGTTGTGTTCTTCGAGAATAGCGGCGTCCGACCAGCGGCCGGGCCGGTAGAACTTGGCGACCACCGGCTTGCCGTCCTCGATGCCGACCTGATAAACGCGGTTCTCGTAGCTGTTCAGTGCCAGCAGGCGGCCATCGCAGTCGAGACCGACGCTTTCCAGTGCGTCGAGTACCGCGTCCGGCGTCAGGCCGGCGTAGGGCGTGGACTCAGACATGACCCGCGCGCATGGCGATCGGCCAGACGATCTCCCGCGTGCCATCACCCCATGCCGCCGCGAGTCGTTCACCCAGGGCCGGAACGGGATCGCTGCCCTCGGCTTTGCGGTAGCGCCGAGTCGCCGACCATGTGCCCAGATAGGCGAGCAGATCGGCCAGCGACCATTGCAGCCGAATCTCGAAGTCGGGGGCGGCGATTTCCCTGAACGGGAATGGCATGCCGCGGTAGGCGGCATCGACCCACTTGCGCTCGGGCGGCCAGTGCGGGCCAAGCGTGTGAGTGTAGAAATCGGCAAGTACGGCGTCGATGACCGTCTCGGCGCGCAGCAACTGGTAGGTCCAGGCGACGATGGCGCCGCCGGGCTTCACGACGCGGCGCACCTCGGCGTAGAAGTGCTCGAAATCGAACCAGTGCAGCGCCTGGGCGATGGTGACCAGGTCGGCGCAGCGGTCGGGCAGGCCGCTCGCTTCGGCCGGCGCGGCGCGGTAGTCGATGAGAGGGTGCGGGGTCGCCGCCGCGATCTGCTCTGCCGAAAAGTCAGTCGCGGCGACACGCCGATAACGCGCCGCCAGTGGCACCGACGCCTGACCGTTGCCGCAGCCGCAGTCCCAGGCGAGGTCATGATCCGTCGTTTGCGCGGCGATCCATTCGAACAGTGCCTCGGGGTAGCCGGGACGGAACTTCGCGTAGTCGGCGGCGTGGCCGGAGAAGTGGTCGCCGGCCATCAGGCCCCTTCTTGTTCCGCGAGCCGCCGCAGCACGAGCGGAAAGGCGCCGGTGAGGAAGAGGGCGATGGCGGTGACGATCATGGCGATGCCCGTGCCGTCGTCCGCCAGCAGCGGATGTAGGCTGCCGCCGATGCCGGCCAGCGCAACGATACCGATCAGCAACGCGATGACGCCCAGAAATGTGAAGGCGATGAAACTGTAAGGCCAGTGATGGTGTTTCATTTTGGTCTCTTGTCGATGACGCGCTTCGCCTTGCCGGCGGAACGCTCGATGGCGCCATGGTTCTGGATACGGACTTTCGCGCTGATGCCGATCAGCGCCTTGACATGGTGCTGTAGTTCCCGGGCCGCCGCTTCCCGGTCGGCTTCCGAAGCGACATCGGGCTTCATCTCCACCAGCACGTCGAGTTCGTCCATGTGGCCGCGGCGCGAGACTTCCAGCAGGTAATGGGTGGAGAGCTTCGGGATCTTGAGGATCTGCTCCTCGATCTGACTCGGGAAGACATTGACGCCGCGGATGATCAGCATGTCGTCGGAGCGGCCGGTGATCTTGCCGATGCGGCGGAAACTGCGCGCGGTCGGCGGCAGCAGGCGGGTCAGGTCGCGCGTGCGGTAGCGGACGATGGGCAGCGCTTCCTTGGTTAGTGAGGTGAATACCAGTTCGCCCGGCGACCCATCGGGCAGCACTTGGCCGGTCTCCGGATCGATGATCTCCGCATAGAAATGGTCTTCCCAGATCACCGGGCCGTCCCGTGCCTCGATGCATTCGGCGGCCACGCCCGGCCCCATGACTTCGGAAAGGCCGTAGAGGTCCATGGCGGCGATGCCCAGCCGGCCCTGCAACTCGGCGCGCATCTGCTCGCCCCAGGGCTCCGCGCCGAACATGCCGCGCTTGAGCGTCGTGCCGCGGGGGTCGATGCCCAAGCGTTCCATCTCGTCGACGATGTTGAGCACGTAGGATGGCGTGCCGACGATCATCGTGGCTTTGAAATCGAGGATCAACTGCACCTGACGCTCGGTCTGGCCGCCCGAGATCGGCACTACGGCGCAGCCCAGGCGTTCGGCACCGTAATGCACGCCCAGACCACCGGTGAATAGGCCGTAGCCGTGGGTAACGTGAATGATGTCCGAGCGCGTCGCGCCGGCCGCGCGCAGCGAGCGCACCATGATACCCGACCAGGTGTCGATGTCGTTTTGCGTATATCCGACCACCGTGGGTTTGCCGGTGGTGCCGCTGGAGGCATGGATGCGGACGATGTCGTCCATGGGCACGGCGAACATGCCGAATGGATAGGTCTCGCGCAGGTCCTGTTTGGTGGTGAAGGGGAAACGGGCGAGATCCGCGAGGTCACGAAGCTCGTTCGGATGGACGCCAGCCGTGTCGAACTTGACCTTGTAGTGGGGTACCCGCTCGTAGGCCCAGACCAGCGTCTTCTTCAGGCGTTGCAGTTGCAACGCCGCGATCTCGTCGCGGCTGGCGGTTTCGATCGGCTCGTGGACAGCTGTTGGATGCAAGGCTAGGTCGGTTGCTTGTAGGCGCCTTCCCAGCGCATGGCGACATTCTTCTTGTCGGCGATGAAATCGAGGAAATCCTGGGCGGTGTTGAAGAGCGGGCCGTCGAGAATGCCTTCTTCAGGTATCGAATAAATCGAGACGTCGCGATCGACGATATCCAGCCCATTGCCAGCGGCAATTTCGACGATCTGCGCCACCTTCGACAATACCGATTCGGGAGTGACGAAGGGAATCAGCACCCAGATATCCGTGCCATTGCGGGCAACCAGATCCGTCTTGCGCAAAGACTGGCGCAACTGCGCTGCCAAGTCGATCAGCATCTGCAGGGCGTCCTTGGCGCCATAGGCGTCGCCCAGTGTCTTCTGGTTGTGAAAGCTGACGCAGACCAGACTTTGGCGCAGATTGGTGGGATAGCGGACCTGCAATGCGAGCACCCATTCCAGCACGTAGAGAAATTTCTCCCACGCGACGCTGTCTTCCTTCATGGCGGCGACCTCGGTTCTTGAAAGAGAATTCTGGCTCATCATGGTTTGCTGACGATACCTTGAATAGTAGCGGTTTGCCAGTGCCAGCCGATGCGTTCAGGCCGGCCTTATCGCGGCCGCCGGTCCACCACGCGCTTGGCCTTGCCGACCGAACGCTCGATGGTGCCCACCGCCTTGACTTCGATGTGGGTCGAAATGCCGATGTAGGACTTGATGTGATGCGCCAGTTCGTGGGCTGAGTATTCCTTTTCGGCAGACGTGGCGGTGGCGAACTCGGGTTTCATCTCGACGTTTACTGTTACCGTGTCCATGTGCCCATCGCGCGCCACCTCGATCAGGTAGTGCGGCGACAGCTTCGGCGTCTTGAGGATCTGTTCCTCGATCTGACTCGGGAAGACATTGACGCCGCGGATGATCAGCATGTCATCGGAGCGGCCGGTAATCTTGCCGATGCGGCGCATGGCGCGCGAAGTCGGCGGCAGCAGGCGGGTGAGGTCGCGAGTGCGGTAGCGGATCACCGGCAGCGCTTCCTTGGTCAGCGAAGTGAATACCAGTTCGCCGAGTTCACCATCGGGCAGCACTTCGCCCGTGTTGGGATCGATGATCTCCGGGTAGAAGTGGTCTTCCCAGACCACCGGGCCGTCCTTGGACTCGACGCACTCGTTGGCGACGCCAGGGCCGATGACTTCGGACAGGCCGTAAATATCGACGGCCTGCATGTCGAAGCGGCGCTCGATCTCTTCGCGCATCTGGTGGGTCCACGGTTCGGCGCCGTGGATGCCGAGGCGCAGCGAGCACTTGGCCGGGTCAAGGCCCTGGCGGACGAACTCGTCGCCGATGGCCAGCATGTAGGAGGGCGTGACCATGATGATATCCGGCTCGAAGTCCAGGATCAGCTGCACCTGGCGCTCGGTCTGGCCGCCGCCGAACGGAATGACCGTGCAGCCCAGCCGTTCGGCGCCGTAGTGGGCGCCCAGGCCGCCGGTGAACAGGCCGTAACCATAGGAGACATGCACCTTGTTGCCGGCGCGGCCGCCGGCGGCATAAATCGAGCGCGCCATGAGCTGCGCCCACATGTCGATGTCCTTCTGGGTGTAGCCGACGACGGTGGGCTTGCCGGTCGTGCCACTAGAGGCATGTACGCGCACGACCCTCTCGCGCGGTACGGCGAACATCTTGAACGGGTAGTTCTCGCGCAGGTCCTGCTTGGTCGTGAAGGGGAACTTCGCCAGGTCGGCCAGGGACTTCAAAGCCTTCGGATGGATGCCGGCAGCCTCGAACTTCTGTTTGTAGTGCGGGACGTTGTCGTAGGCGTGCTGCAGCGACCAGCGCATGCGCTCCAGTTGCAGGGCCGCAATTTCATCGCGGCTGGCGTTCTCGATGGCGTCAAGGCCAGTCTTCTCGGTCATATCGGCAGGCTCCTTTGAGCCCGGAATTATCCCTCAGTTACGCCGTGGTTTCGTCGGTGTCGAAGAAGTGCCCCTTGACGCGGGCGGCGCGGCCACGGAAGACGGCGATCAGCTTGCCGTCCTGGTTCATCACTTCGATGTCATACACGCCGCTGCGGCCGCCCTGGTGGCGGGCATGGCCATGCCCGGTCAGGATGTCGCCCAGATGGGATGGAGCCAGGAAGTTGATGTCCACGCCGGCGGCTACCGCGCGGTGATTGAAACTGTTGCAGGCGTAGGCGAAAGTGGAGTCGGCGACGGCGAAAATGAAGCCGCCGTGGCAAGTGCCGTGGCCATTCACCATATCCTGCCGGACGGTCATGGTCAGTGTTGCGGTCCCGGGGCCGACCGCAACGATGGTCATGCCCAACCCGCGTGCGGCATGGTCGTCGGGCCACATGATTTCGGCACAGCGTTGGGCGATCTGTTCTGGAGTCAGCATCTTGAAAGGAATGATCAATACGCTATCAATTTTGCAATGCAGCACATAATTAGATATTATCGCCGCTTCCGGCAAGATCTAGCGAGGGAGAGTATCTCATGAAGATCCACGAGTATCAGGGCAAGGAAATCCTGAGGAAATTCGGGGTATCGACCCCGCGCGGCATCCCCTGCTTTTCGGTCGACGAGGCGGTCAAGGCGGCGGAATCATTGGGCGGCAATATCTGGGTGGTCAAGGCCCAGATCCACGCCGGTGGTCGCGGCAAGGGCGGCGGCGTCAAGCTGGCAAAGTCGCTTGACGAAGTGCGCGCCAACGCCAATGCGATCCTCGGCATGCAGTTGAAGACGCACCAGACCGGTCCGGAAGGCCAGAAGGTGCGGCGCTTGCTGGTCGAGGACGGCGCCGACATCAAAAAGGAATACTACGTCGCCGCGCTGACCGACCGCGCTACCCAGAAGGTCGCCATGATGGCCTCCTCCGAAGGCGGCATGGACATCGAGGAAGTCGCGCACAAGACGCCTGAGAAGATCATCAAGGTGTTCGTCGATCCACTGGTCGGCCTGACCGACGCGAAGGCGAAGGAACTGGCGGTCGGCATTGGCGTGCCCGAAGCGTCGCAGGCCCAGGCCATCGGCACCTTCAAGAAGCTCTACACCTGCTACATGGAAACCGATGCCTCGCTGGCGGAAATCAATCCGCTGATCCTCGAAGGCAACGGCAACATCAAGGCGCTCGACGCCAAGTTCAATTTCGATGCCAACGCCCTCTATCGCCAGCCCGAGATTGTCGCCTACCGCGACCTCGACGAAGAGGACGCCGACGAGATCGAGGCCTCGAAGTTCGACCTCGCCTACATCTCGCTCGACGGCAACATCGGTTGCCTGGTCAACGGCGCCGGCCTGGCCATGGCGACCATGGATACGATCAAGCTGTTCGGTGCCGAGCCGGCCAACTTCCTCGACGTCGGCGGTGGCGCCACCACCGAGAAGGTGACCGAGGCCTTCAAGATCATGCTTAGGAACCCCAAAGTCAAGGGCATCCTGGTCAACATCTTCGGCGGCATCATGCGCTGCGACACCATTGCCACCGGCGTCGTCGCCGCGGCGAAGGAGGTGCATCTTTCCGTGCCGCTGGTGGTGCGCATGAAGGGCACCAACGAGGACCTGGGCAAGAAGATCCTTGCCGAGTCCGGCCTGCCGATCATCGCCGCCGACACCATGGCGGAAGCCGCGACCAAGATCGTCGCGGCCGTGAAGTAAGGAAAACAGAACATGTCGATCCTGATCAACAAGGACACCAAGGTCATCACCCAGGGTATCACCGGCAAGACCGGCCAGTTCCATACCGAAAAGTGTATCGAGTACGCCAACGGCAAGAACTGCTTCGTTGCCGGCGTGAACCCGAAGAAAGCCGGCGAGAAGATCTTCGACGTGCCGATCTTCGCTTCGGTGAAGGATGCCAAGGCGGCCACCGGCGCCACCGTTTCCGTCATCTACGTGCCGCCCGCTGGGGCCGCCGACGCAATCTGGGAAGCCTGCGAGGCCGACCTCGATCTGGCGATCTGCATCACCGAGGGCATTCCCGTGCGCGACATGCTGGTCGTGCGCAACAAAATGAAGCAGAAGGTCGCCAAGGGCGGCAAGGAGACGCTGCTGCTCGGCCCCAATTGCCCAGGTCTCATCACGCCGGACGAAATCAAGATCGGCATCATGCCCGGCCATATCCACCGCAAGGGCAGGATCGGCATCGTCTCGCGCTCGGGCACGCTGACCTACGAGGCCGTGGCGCAGGTCACCGAACTGGGCCTGGGCCAGTCGTCGGCGGTCGGCATCGGC
>DASRXN010000195.1:0-5691 GCA_035654135.1 Rhodocyclaceae bacterium
CAGCTTCTGGTGGATGCCGCCAAAACCGCCGTTGCTCATCACCAGCACGTGGTCGCCATCGCGCGTCTCGGCGGCGATGGCTGAAACCAGCGCCGGCAGGTCGTCTAGCACGTTTGCCTTCGCTCCCATCGGGGCCAGCACTTCGGCTGCGTCCCAGCCCAGGCTGGCGGCATAGCAGAACACACGGTCGGCATCGGCGAGACTCCCCGGCAGTTGCGCCTTCATCGTGCCGAGCTTCATGGTGTTCGAGCGCGGTTCGAGCACAGCGAGAATCCGGGCCTTGCCGACGCGGCTCCTCAACCCTTCGATGGTGGCGGCGATGGCCGTCGGGTGGTGGGCGAAGTCGTCATAGACCGTCGCGCCGCGTACCGTACCACGCACTTCCAGCCGACGCTTCACGCCCTTGAGGCTGGCGATCGCCGCCAGACCGACCTCGACCGGTACGCCGGCATGGCGCGCGGCCGCCAATGCCGCAACGGCATTGGCGCGGTTGTGCGCCCCCGGAAGATCGAGCTTCGTTTCCCCGATCGGCGTGCCGCCAAGACTGACTTTGAAGGCCCCGCCCGCATCCGGCTCGCCTGCCTGCCAACCTTCGGTCACGTTGAAATGTTCCACCGGCGTCCAGCAGCCGCGCTTCAGCACTCGATCCAACGACGCCTCGGCACCATTGGCAATGATCAGCCCATTTCGCGGCAGAATACGAATGAGATGATGAAATTGCGTCTCGATGGCAGCGAGATCGGCAAAGATATCGGCATGATCGAACTCAAGATTGTTCAGGATCGCTGTCCTGGGACGGTAGTGGACGAACTTGGAACGCTTGTCGCAGAAAGCGGTGTCGTATTCATCGGCCTCGATGACGAAAAAGGGCGAGTCTGTCAGCCGTGCCGAAACACCGAAGCCTTGTGGCACGCCGCCGACCAGGAACGAAGGCTTGAGGCCGGCCTCTTCGAGTATCCAGGCCAGCATCGAGGTGGTCGTGGTCTTGCCGTGCGTCCCGGCCACGCCCAGCACCCATTTTCCCTGGAGGATGTTCTCGGCCAGCCATTGCGGCCCGGAAACATAGGGCAGGTTGCGGTCGAGAATTTCTTCCAGCAGCGGATTGCCGCGCGAAATGGCGTTACCCACTACGAACATGTCGGGATCCAGCGCGATCTGACCGGCATCGTAGCCCTCCGTGAGCGCAATTCCCTGCTCTTCGAGTTGCGTACTCATCGGCGGATAGACGTTGGCATCGCAGCCCGTGACCTTGTGGCCGGCGGCCCGCGCCAGCAACGCGATGCCGCCCATGAAGGTGCCGCAGATGCCAAGAATATGAATGTGCATGGTAGGGGATTAGCGGACATGCAATAATGGGACGGCATTCTACCCCGGGACCTAACCATGCCCCGACGCAAGCCCAGCCCGCAGGGTTCCTCGCACCTGCGACTATCCATCGCCAGCGCCGCCGCGCGGCTGATGGCGGAGGACGGCATCGGCGATTACGGCCAGGCCAAGCGCAAGGCGGCAAAGAGCCTCGGCGCCACCGACAGCGAGGCTCTGCCGAGCAACGAGGAGGTCGAGGCTGAACTGCGCGCCTACCTGGCCCTGTTTCAGGACGAGGAGCAGACTGAGCGCCTGAGAGAGCTACGGCAGGCGGCGCTGGAAGCGATGGAGTTCCTGCAAGACTTCCGGCCCTATCTCACCGGGGCGGTGCTGGACGGCACGGCCGGCCGTTACGCCGAAATCGAACTCGAACTTTATGCCGATAGCGCAAAAGATGTCGAAATATTTCTGTTATCTCGCAGTATTTCCTACGATCATGCTGACAACCGACAACAAGGTCCGGATGCACCCGAAGCCCGCCTGCGCATTGACTGGAAGGATGCCACCATCATCCTGTCGATCTACCCCTTCCAAGCCGAACGGCGGCAGAGACGGGATGGCCGACAGGAGCGTGCCAAGGCCCCGGCTGTCGCCGCCCTGCTGTCGAGCTAGACAAATTGTGGTGATTTGAGGCAAACTTGCAGCCATGTCAAAGGCAACTAGCAACAAATCAAGAGCCACAGGCGGCAGCCAGACTAATCGTAACGACAGCCGCAAGGCTCGCATCCTCGTTCTTCATGGCCCGAACCTGAACCTCCTCGGTCGTCGCGAGCCGGAGATCTATGGCCGCACGACGCTCGCGGATATTCACCAGACCATGGAAGCCCGGGCACGAGCGCAGGGCGTGCAGATCGAGAGTTTCCAGAGCAATTCCGAGGGCGAGCTGATCGACCGTATCCAGGCTGCCGCTACCGAGGGCATCGAATTCATCATCATCAATCCGGGCGCCTACAGCCATACCAGCATTGCCATTCCCGATGCGTTGCGCGGCGTGGCAATTCCCTACATCGAAGTGCATATTTCGAACATCCACGCCCGTGAGACCTTCCGGCATCACTCCCATTTTTCCGCCAGCGCCACCGGTGTGATCTGCGGCCTCGGCGTCCAGGGCTACGAGCTGGCGCTCGACGCGACCCTGGCTCGCCTCATTCTTCAAGCTAATTAGAAACCAGTGGCGGGAACCACCCGCCCGTGACCTTGCAGGAGTCAGCATGGACCTGAGAAAACTCAAGACGCTCATCGACCTCGTCCAGAATTCGGGCATTTCCGAACTGGAAATCAGCGAGGGGGAGGAGAAGATCCGCATCGCCAAGCACGCGACCGCCGCACCAAACACCACGACGGTGATGATGGGGGCGCCGATGATGGCCGGAGCCGCCACGCATGCTCCGATAGCCACTCCGGCAGCCCCCGCAGCCGAAACCGCCCCGGCGGAACCGGAAGGCCATCAGGTCAAGGCGCCGATGGTCGGCACCTTCTATCGCTCGGGCAGCCCAGGTGCCTCGGCGTTTGTCGAAGTCGGACAGACTGTCAAGCAGGGCGACACCCTGTGCATCATCGAGGCCATGAAGCTGATGAACGAGATCGAGGCCGATGCATCCGGCACGATCAAGGCCATCCTGGTCGAGAATGGCCAGCCCGTCGAGTTCGATCAGCCATTATTCCTGATCGGCTAAGTTAGGCGAAGATACTGTCATGTTCGAGAAAGTTCTCATCGCAAACCGTGGTGAAATCGCCCTGCGCGTCCTGCGCGCCTGCCGCGAACTGGGCATCCGTACCGTGGCGGTTCACTCGACCGCCGACGCCGAGGCCAAGTACGTCAAACTGGCCGACGAGTCCGTCTGCATCGGTCCAGCGCCCTCAGGTCAGAGTTACCTGAACATCCCGGCAATCATTTCGGCGGCTGAAGTCACTGATTCCGAAGCCATTCATCCCGGCTACGGCTTCCTCTCGGAAAATGCCGATTTCGCCGAACGGGTCGAAAAATCAGGTTTCGTATTCATCGGTCCCAAGGCCGAAACCATTCGCCTGATGGGCGACAAGGTTTCCGCCAAGGATGCGATGAAGACTGCCGGAGTGCCCTGTGTACCCGGATCTGAAGGTGCGTTGCCAGAAGATCCGAAGGAGATCGTGAAAATTGCGCGTGCAATCGGCTACCCGGTGATCATCAAGGCCGCCGGCGGCGGTGGCGGCCGCGGCATGCGTGTCGTGCATACCGAGGCGGCGCTGATCAATGCCGTCAACATGACGCGCTCGGAAGCCCAGGCCGCCTTCGGCAATCCCGTGGTCTACATGGAGAAGTTCCTGGAGAACCCGCGCCATATCGAAATCCAGATCATGGCCGACAACTACAAGAACGCGGTCTGGCTGTCGGAACGCGATTGTTCGATGCAGCGCCGCCACCAGAAGGTGATTGAGGAGGCACCCGCACCCGAAGTCAATCGTCGCCTGATCACTCGTATCGGCGACCGCTGCGCCGAGGCCTGCCGCAAGATTGGCTATCGAGGCGCCGGCACCTTCGAATTCCTCTACGAGGATGGCGAGTTCTACTTCATCGAGATGAACACCCGCGTCCAGGTGGAACATCCGGTCACCGAACTGGTCACGGGCATCGACATCGTCCAGACACAGATTCGCGTCGCAGCAGGCGAGAAACTCTGGTTCAAGCAGCGCGACATCGAGGTCAAGGGTCATTCCATCGAATGCCGCATCTGTGCCGAAGATCCATTCAAGTTCACGCCATCTCCCGGCAAAATAACGAATTGGCACCCGCCCGGCGGCCCCGGTATCCGTGTCGATTCGCACGTCTATTCCGGCTATACGGTGCCATCGCACTACGACTCGATGATCGGCAAGCTGATCTCCTATGGCGACACGCGCGAACAGGCGATCCGCCGCATGCGCATCGCCCTGTCGGAAATGATGGTGGATGGCATCAAGACCAACATTCCCCTGCACCAGGAACTGATGCTCGACGACCGGTTCATCAAGGGCGGCACCAGCATCCACTATTTGGAAGAGAAACTGGCGGCCAGGGAAGAGGTCAAGGGCTGAACGCCCGTGTGGATAAGCGCCGCCATCGTCACTGACGCCGGCCACGCCGAGGCGCTCTCCGAAGCCCTGTTCGAGGCGGGTGCAATTTCGGTCGGCGTCGAGGATGCCGAGGCTGGCACTGATGCCGAAACTCCGCAGTTCGGCGAGCCCGGCAGCCCGGAAACACCCTTGTGGCGCACAAGTCGTGTGGTCGCGCTGTTCGAGCCGGCCGATGACCTCCGCCAACGCATCGAGACGGCCAAGGCTGAAGTCAGTCTTGGCGACACGCAGGCCGAGCTCACCGAGGTGGCAGAACAGGACTGGGTCCGCCTGACCCAGTCGCAATTCGAACCCATCCGCATAAACGACAGGCTCTGGATCGTGCCTTCCTGGCACACGGCGCCCGATCCGGCCGCCATCAATCTTGAACTGGATCCGGGGCTCGCTTTCGGCACCGGTTCCCATCCGACCACCCACCTCTGCCTCGAATGGCTTTGCGAGAAAGTCAGTCGTGGCGACACGGTGCTCGATTACGGCTGCGGGTCCGGCATCCTGGCCCTGGCGGCGGCGAAGCTCGGTGCGACCAGCGTGCTCGGCGTGGACATCGACGAGCGGGCCCTTGAGGCTGCAGCCGACAATGCCGCCCGGAACAACGTAGTCCTGCGTTTGGCCCACTCGAAGCAGCCGCTTACCGAAACCTTCGATCTCGTCGTCGCCAATATCCTCACCAATCCGCTCTGCGTGCTGGCGCCGCTTCTGGTGGCGCGCATCGCATCCGGAGGCCGTCTGGCGCTTTCCGGTGTGCTTGAAACCCAGGCCGGACAGGTCATTGCAGCCTATGCACCGCACATCGACCTAACCGTCGGCGCCACACTCGATGGCTGGGTGCGGCTGGAAGGTCTCAAGCCGTGATGCTCACGCGCTGCCCGCATTGCGGCACCTCGTTCCGAGTCACGCCGGAACACCTCAAGATCCGTCAGGGGCAGGTGCGTTGCGGCAAGTGTCGAATCGTGTTCGATGCCTTGGCGACGCTTGCGGAAGAACAAGTCACCATCGATCCGATGATGGCCGGGCTGGCGAAAGCACCGCCTCCACCTCCGCAGGATGATGAAGCCGTTGCCGCGGTCGCGATGGAGCCAGAACCGGCGCCGGCGCCTGAGCCTGAACCCGAGGTGGAACCGGAACCTGAGCCGGAACCTGAGCCGGAACCTGAGCCGGAACCTGAGCCGGAACCTGAGCCGGAACCTGAGCCGGAACCTGAGCCGGAACCTGAGCCGGAACCTGAGCCGGAAC
>DASRXN010000196.1:0-9262 GCA_035654135.1 Rhodocyclaceae bacterium
CGTAAAACCGCTTGCCCGATCTCCACCATGCGCACTCATCATGAGTCCTCCCATTGATTCGATTAGATTTGTAGCGCCGGCCATGGAACAAGACAACAATGTTCCGACGAGCGGAGCGATTCGGCAGACAAACGCGGTGCCGGCGGCAGGGTGATCGCTGCCTCGCCCTACTCCAGACGAACGGTCTCCCCCGCCTGCTCCGACATGCAGCGGGCTATCGCCGCCATCAGATCCTCGCTATCGCGAGTACCGATCCAGCGCCCGTCCTCTGGCCGGAAGTGGTAGCCGCCAGAGCGTGCCGCCAACCAGATTTCCCTCGCCGCAGTGTGGCGGTTGATGATGATCTTGCTGCCGTCCCCGAATTCCAGTTCCAGCACGCCGCCGGGCTTCACTTCCAGATCGACGTCCGCGCCGCAGGCTTCGATCGCATCCTCGATGCGCCGCAAAGTCACGTCGGCCAAGGCATTAAACTCGCGCTCTTCCATCGTCACCCCGTGTTAACATTGCCGGCCAGTTTTCGGACTTCCAGTCATGCCAGCCGTGCGTGTATTCCTGATCCTCGCCAGTGCCCTGATGCTGCTGGCCGCCTGCGGCACCCGAGGGCCGCTGACCCTGCCGCCCATGGCAACCATCGTCGCCCCGGTCGATCATACCAGCAGCCCGCCGGAGACGCGCCGATGACGCCCTTCGCCAGCCGTGGCGCTGCCCTGCACGCGGAAGGGGTGCCGCTGGCCGATGTTGCCAGCCGCTTCGGTACGCCCTGCTACGTCTATTCCCGAGCCGCCCTGAGCGCCGCTTTCGAAGACTACCGCGCCGCGCTCATCACCCATGGCGTCGCCGACCGTGCCCTGGTCTGCTATGCCGTCAAGGCCAACTCGAACCTGGCCATTCTCAATCTCTTTGCCCGTCTCGGCGCCGGCTTCGACATCGTTTCCGGCGGTGAGTTAGCCCGCGTCCTGGCGGCGGGCGGCGAGGCCGGGAAGATTTTGTTTTCCGGTGTCGGCAAGAGCCGGACGGAAATGGAACAGGCGCTGGCGGCCGGTATCCGCTGCTTCAACGTCGAGTCGGCTTCGGAACTCGACAAGCTGAACGACGTGGCCAGCGCCCACGGCGTGCGTGCGCCGGTCTCGCTGCGCGTAAATCCGAACGTTGACCCCAAGACCCATCCCTATATCTCGACCGGCCTCAAGACTGCCAAGTTCGGCGTGCCGATCGAGGATGCCCCGGCGCTCTACCGCCGTGCTGCTGAACTCTCCGGGGTGATCGTGCGCGGCATCGACTGCCATATCGGCTCGCAGTTGCTCGACCCCGCCCCCGCGGCCGAGGCCGCCGCCAAGGTGGTGGAACTGGCCGACCGGCTGGCGGCCGACGGCATCGTTGTCGAGCATCTCGATCTCGGCGGTGGCAAAGGCATCCGCTATCGGGACGAAGCCGCCCTCTCCGCCACGGACTACCTGGCGCCGATGCTCAAGGTGCTGGCCGGCCGCCGCGAACATCTGCTGTTCGAACCTGGCCGCTCGCTGGTCGGCAATGCCGGCCTGCTGCTGACCCGCGTCGAAACGCTGAAGCATGGCACCGGAAAAAATTTCGCCGTCGTCGACGCCGCCATGAACGACCTGATGCGTCCAGCGCTCTACGACGCCTGGCACGATATCGTGAAAGTCAGCCGTGGTGATACGCCGGGTAAGCCGCAAATCTACGACATCGTCGGCCCGGTCTGCGAGTCCGGCGACTTCCTCGGCCAGGGCCGCGAACTGGCGCTGGCGGAAGGTGATCTGCTGGCGGTGATGTCGGCCGGCGCCTACGGTATGGCCATGAGTTCGAACTACAACACCCGGCCACGCGCCGCCGAGGTGATGGTCGATGGCGACCAGGCACATCTCATCCGCCGCCGCGAGACAGTCGCCGAACTTTTCGCGCTGGAATCGGTGCTGCCCCGAGTCAAATGAAAATCCGCAACGTCTTTTTTTTGGCAATTGCGCTTGTGGCAGCAGGGCTCGGCTCCTGGTTCTTTCTGAGAACGGAAACGTCGCCGTCAGCCAAGAAGGGGCCGGGAGGAATGCCGGTTCCTGTTCTCATGGCCAAGGCCGACGTGCGCGACGTGCCGCTGACGCTGGAAGTCGCAGGGCGTACCGAAGCATTCGAGTCCGTCACCGTCAAGGCGCGCGTCGACGGCCAGGTGCAGGCAGTGCCATTCGCAGAAGGCCAGCACGTGAGGCGCGGCGATGTGCTGGTACGCCTCGATCCGGCCGACTTCCAGGCGAAGCTGCGTCAGGCCGAAGCCAATCTTGCCCGTGACCAGGCACAGCTGGCCAAGGCGCGCACCGATGTCGGGCGATACGTCGCCCTCCAGTCCAAGGGCTTCGTCTCCGAGGAAAAGGTCGGCGAAATGCGCACGGCTGCGGCCGCCGCCGAAGCAGTGGTGAATGCCGATCAAGCGGCGGTGGATCTTGCCCGACTGCAACTGGAGTACGCCACGGTGCGGGCGCCCATCGACGGCGTTATCGGCGCCCGGCTGGTCTTTCCTGGCAGCGCGGTCAAGGTCAACGACACCGGGCTGGCCGTGGTCAACCGGGTGCGACCGCTGTATGTCACGTTCGCCATGCCGGAAAAATATCTGCCCCGCCTGCGCGCCACCATTGCCTCCAGCAGAGCCGCGCTCAAGACAGCCATCTCCTTGCCGGGCGACAAGTCGACATCTTTCGCCGGCGAGGTGCGTTTTGTCGACAACACTATCGATGCCGCCACCGGCACCATAGTGTTGAAGGCCCTGCTGCCGAATCAAGGCGAGGCATTGAAGCCCGGCCAGTTCGTCAACGTCAGTATGGTGCTGGAAACGGTCGCCCAAGCCATCACGGTGCCGGCAGAAGCCGTGCAGCAGGGCCCGGAGGGACCGTTCCTTTTCGTCGTGCAAGCCGACAGCAGCGTCCAGATCCGCAAGGTCCAGCTATCAGCGACCCAGTCCGGGTTGGCAATCGTCGCCGAGGGGCTGCAAGCCGGCGAGACCGTCGTCACGGATGGTCAATTGCGCCTGACGCCGGGCGCCAAGGTCAAGCCGGCGGGCGGCGACGCCAAGCCGGCCAAGTAGGACGGGGCGGCAGTCGTGCAACTGCCCGAGCTTTGCATCCGCCGGCCGGTGATGACGACGCTGCTGATGGCGGCGTTCCTCATCTTCGGCGTCATCGCCTATCGGGCCCTGCCCGTTTCCGAACTGCCCAACGTCGATTTCCCGACCATCTCGGTGTCGGCGTTTCTGCCAGGCGCTTCGCCCGAAACCATGGCCGCAGCGGTGGCGACGCCTCTGGAAAAGCAGTTCTCGACCATCGCCGGCCTGGATTCGATGACCTCGACCAGCGCCCAGGGCAGCTCGACGATCACCCTGCAGTTCCTGCTCGACCGCAACATCGATGGCGCCGCCCAGGATGTGCAATCGGCCATCGCCGCCGCCCAGCGTTCGCTGCCGCCCGACATGCCGACGCCACCCTCGTTCCGCAAGGTCAACCCGGCCGACTATCCGATCTTCTACGTCGCGATGTACTCGACCACCCTGCCGACCTGGGTGGTGAACGAATATGCCGAGACACAGCTCGCCCAGCGACTGTCCACCATCACTGGCGTCGCCCAGGTGCAGGTGTTCGGCGCCCAGAAGTACGCTGTTCGGGTCCAGGCCGATCCGGGGCAGCTCGCCTCGCGCGGCATCGGCATCGACGAATTGCAGCAGGCCATCAAGGGCGCCAACGTCAACCAGCCGCTGGGCACGCTGGATGGCAGCCGGCAGAGCTTCGCCCTCAACGCCAATGGTCAGCTGCTCGACGCCGGCGCCTACCGGCCACTGACTATCGTCTATCGCAATGGCGCCCCGGTGCGGCTGGGTGAAGTCGCCAAGGTCATCGACAGCGTCGAGAACGCCAAGGTCGCCGCCTGGTTCAACGACAAGCGGACCATCATGCTGGCGGTGATGCGGCAGCCCGGCGCCAACACGGTGGAAACAGTCGATGCCATCAAGCGCGTGCTGCCGAGCTTCCAGGCCGGCCTGCCGGCCTCGATCGAATTGCAGGTCCATTACGACCGCAGCGTCTCGATCCGTCATGCCATCGACGATGTCCAGTTCACGCTGGTGCTGGCCGGCTTCCTGGTGATCCTGGTCATCCTGCTGTTCCTGCGCAATCTCTCGGCCACCGTCATTCCCAGCCTGGCGCTGCCGATTTCGGTGGTGGGAACTTTCGCCGCCATGTTCGCGCTCGGCTACAGCCTGGATAACCTCTCGCTGCTGGCGCTGACGCTGTCGGTCGGTTTCGTCGTCGACGACGCCATCGTCATGCTCGAAAACATCGTCCGCCACATCGAGGCCGGCGAGGCGCCTCTCGACGCCGCCATCAAGGGCTCGCGCGAGATCGGCTTCACCATCATTTCAATGACGCTGTCGCTGATGGCCGTGTTCATCCCGGTGATGTTCATGGGCGGCATCGTCGGCCGGCTGCTGCACGAATTCGCCGTTACCATCTGCGCCGCCATCCTGGTGTCCGGCTTCGTCTCGCTCACCCTGACGCCGATGCTCTGCAGCCGTTACCTCCGCCACGCGGAACCGCAGGAGCATGGCAGGGTATTTCTCGCCTTCGAGCGCTTCTTCGCCAGCCTGCTCGCCGGCTATGAGACAACCCTCGCCTGGACCATGGCCCGCCCGCGCTGGGTCATGGCTTCCTTCCTGCTCACCCTGGCGGCGACAATCGGTCTTTACGCGGTCGTCGCCAAGGACTTTCTGCCCAGCGGCGACACCGGCCAGATCGTCGCCTCCACCGAAGGTCCGCAGGATGTCTCGTTCGCCGGCATGGTGCAACGCCAGCGTGCCGTGGCCGGGATCCTGGCCGATGACCCGGCGGTACGTACGCTGGCTTCGTTCGTCGGCGCCACCGGCCCGCGGCCGACCACCAACAGCGGCACTCTGGTCATCAACCTCAAGCCGCAAGACGAGCGCAAGGAAACGCCGGACGAGATCATTGCCCGGCTGCGGCCCAAGCTGGCCGCGGTACCGGACATCCGCGTATTCATGCAGAACCCGCCGCCAATCCGCATCGGCGGCCTGATCACCAGCGCCCAGTTCCAATACACGCTGCAAGACACCAACCTGGCCGAGCTTTATCAGTGGAACGACATCCTGCTCGACAAGCTGCGCCAGCTGCCCGGGCTGGTCGACGTGAACACCAATCTCAAGAATCAAAGTCCGGTGATCGCCCTCGATGTCGACCGCGACAAGCTGGCGCCGCTCGGGCTCACTTTCGGCCAGGTCGAGGATGCGTTGCAAAGCGCCTTCAGCGCCCGGCAGATCTCCACCATCTACGGCGCGACCAACCAATACCAGGTAATTCTGGAAGTGGCGCCAGAATTCCAGGCCGATGCCGGCACACTATCCAGACTTTACGTCCGTTCCACCGCCGGCAAGCTGGTGCCGCTCGACACAGTCGCCCGCGTCACCACCGCCACCCAGGCGCTGACGGTCAACCACCTCGGCCAGCTGCCATCCGTCACCCTGTCCTTCAACCTGCTGCCTGGCGTTTCCCTGGGCGACGCCGTCGATCGCGTCCGCGCCATGGAGCGACAACTGAATCTGCCGGCAACGCTGACCACCAGCCTGCAGGGCGCTGCCCAGGCTTTCGAGGCTTCCCTGAAAGGACTCGGCGTACTGCTGCTGATAGCGGTGGTGGTCGTCTACATCGTGCTCGGCATCCTCTACGAAAGCTTCGTGCACCCGCTGACCATTCTGTCCGGCCTGCCGGCGGCCGGCCTCGGCGCCCTGTTGACGCTGCTGATCTTCCGCGTCGATTTGAGTCTTTATGCTTTCGTCGGCATCATCATGCTGATCGGCATCGTCAAGAAGAACGCCATCATGATGATCGACTTCGCGCTGGAGAAGCAGCGCAAGGAGGGCATGGAACCGGCCAAGGCGATCTTCGCCGCCTGCCTGATCCGCTTCCGGCCGATCATGATGACGACCATGGCGGCCCTGGTCGGCACGCTGCCGATCGCCATTGGCTGGGGTGCCGGCGCCGAGGTGCGGCGACCACTGGGCCTTGCGGTCGTGGGCGGACTGGTCGTCTCCCAGTTCCTCACCCTCTATCTGACGCCGGTGGTCTATCTGATGCTCGACCGACTGGCCAACGTCAGAGCACGTAGCGCGACAAATCCTCGTTGATGGCCAGTTCCGCCAGCCGCGCGTCAACGTAGCCGGCGTCGACCGCCAGCGTTTGCCCTTCGCGACGGCCCGCCTCGAAGGAAACTTCTTCGAGCAGTTTCTCCATCACGGTGTAAAGACGGCGGGCGCCGATATTCTCTGTCTTCTCGTTGACCTGGAAAGCGATCTCGGCCAGCCGGCGGATACCGTCGGCCGCGAACGTCACGCTCACCGACTCGGTAGCCAGCAGGGCCTGGTACTGCCGGGTCAGGCAGGCGTCGGTCTGGGTCAGGATGCGCTCAAAATCGTCGACCGACAGGGAGTCGAGTTCGACGCGTATCGGGAAGCGCCCCTGCAACTCCGGAATCAGATCGGAAGGCTTGGACAGGTGGAAGGCGCCGCTGGCGATGAACAGGATGTGGTCGGTCTTGATCATGCCGTACTTGGTCGACACCGTCGTACCCTCGACCAGCGGCAGCAGATCGCGCTGCACGCCCTGGCGGGAAACATCGGCGCCTTGCATTTCGGACCGGCTGGCGATCTTGTCGATTTCGTCGAGGAAGACGATGCCGTTCTGCTCGACGTTCTTCAAGGCCTGCGCCTTCACTTCCTCGTCGTTGATCAGGCGCGCCGCTTCCTCGTCGGCCAGCGCCTTCACGGCGTCGCGGATCTTCATCTGGCGCGACTTGCGGCGACCGCCGCCGACGTTCTGGAACATGCTCTGAATCTGCTGCGTCAGCTCTTCCATGCCCGGTGGCGCGAAGATTTCCATCGAGGCGGAGGGTGCCGCCACCTCGATATCGATCTCCTTGTCATCCAGCTCGCCCTCGCGCAGCTTCTTGCGAAACTTCTGGCGCGTTCCCGAATCCTCAACCGGCGTATCACCGTGACTGACTCTTGCGGGCGGCAGCAGGGCATCGAGCACCCGATCCTCGGCAGCATCCATGGCACGGTCGCGCACCGACTTCTTGGCGGTCTCGCGGGCATCCTTGATCGCCGCCTCCGCCAGGTCGCGGATGATGGTATCGACATCGCGTCCGACGTAGCCGACCTCGGTGAACTTGGTCGCCTCGACCTTGATGAAGGGCGCATTGGCCAGCCGCGCCAGCCGGCGCGCGATTTCGGTCTTGCCGACGCCGGTCGGGCCGATCATCAGGATGTTCTTCGGTGTAATTTCCGAGCGCAGCGGCTCGGCCACTTGGGCGCGCCGCCAGCGGTTGCGCAGGGCGATCGCCACCGCGCGCTTGGCGCGCGCCTGGCCGACGATGTGCTTGTCGAGTTCCGAGACGATCTCGGCCGGAGTCATCGGGATCGAGGGGATCATTCGAGCACCTCGATGACGTGGTTCTGGTTGGTGTAGATGCAGATGTCGCCGGCAATGGCCAGCGATTTGGCGACGATCTCGGCCGGCGCAAGCTCCGTATTCTCCAGCAGGGCGCGCGCCGCCGCCTGTGCATAGGCGCCGCCGCTGCCGATGGCGACGATGCCCAGTTCCGGTTCCAGCACATCGCCGTTGCCGGTGATGATCAGCGAATGCTCCCGGTCGGCCACCGCCAGCATCGCCTCCAGCCGGCGCAGCATGCGATCGGTGCGCCAGTCCTTGGCCAACTCAACGGCCGAGCGCAGGAGATTGCCCTGGTGCTTTTCCAGTTTGGACTCGAAGCGCTCGAAGAGCGTGAAGGCGTCAGCCGTGCCGCCGGCAAAACCGGCGAGTATCTTTTCGCCGTAAAGGCGGCGCACCTTGCGGGCGCTGGCCTTGACGACGATGTTGCCTAGTGTCACCTGGCCGTCGCCACCGATGGCAACGCCGCTGCCGCGGCGCACGGAGAGAATGGTGGTGCCGTGATATTGCTCCAAGGGAATTACCTCACGCCTTTCGTGTCTCGATGCCGGCCACCCGGTCGAGGCCGATGACCTCCCAGAGGGCGGCCAGCAGGTGGCTGGCCCTGACCAGCCGCACGTTCTTCTGGGCCAGCGCCAAGGCATTGACGAGGTTCATCAGGTTGGCGGCAGCGACGAAATCCATGCGCCGCAACCGGCTGACATCGACCTCGACGTCGCTGGTAGCTTCCGCCCGGGCACGAATCGTCGCGAAGGCGTCATCGCTGGCTGCGGTGATGCAACCCTCCAGGGCGCAAACCGGTGGTTCCTCGATTTCTGGAACCGTGTCGACCTCGGCCGCGACGGTGGACTTGCTCCGAACGGGCTCCCACGACGGCGGCGAAACCTCGAAGGTCACCGCGTAATTCACGGCCGCTTCCTCGAAGTCATGTTGCGCTGAAAGCTGTTGATAAAGTTCGAGCAACAGCAGCCAGGCCTGCTCGTTTTCGCGCCGCCCGGGCACGATCTTCCTGGCCAGCAGCGCCGCGATCTTGTCGGCGCCACCCAGCACACATTCCTTGCGCGCCCGTTTCATCTGCCACAAGACATTGTTCAGAAGCGCGCAGCCCTGCTCGTCGACATCGGTCACCTTGCCGAGCTCCAGCTTCACCGCCGGACTCTTCTCGGCGACCTTGAAGACCTGCTTCAAGGCTTCCTGGGCCTTGGCATTGAGCACGCCACTGAGGGCCACTGTCGCCTTGCCACCCGCCGGTGCCGCATTCTCCGGCCCGGTGCCTTCGCCGGCAGCCCAGGCGGGCGGCGAAGTTTCGAACTTGCCGGCGTATTCGACGGCCAGTTGCTCGAAGTCGCTCTGTCGCCCCAGCAACTGGTAGAGCTCGAACAGCATCCCCCAGGCACGCGGCGCATGACTGCCCAAGTCCTGCTCGCGCACTGCGGCTGCCAATGCGGCGCAAGCCGACTGGGTTTGTTCGATCGAGTACAGCATGGCTGCCTGCTCGATGACCGGCGGTACTTGTTGAGCCGTTTCTTGAACTTCGATCCTGGCTTGGCTGGACGACGGCAATTCGCCGGGCTGAGTGAAATCGAGGGACCCCAATTCCTCCTGAACCGCCGGCGCGACGGGTTTTTGCAACGGCCGCGCCGGGGCCTTCACACCCAGCGGGGACGGGGGCTGCTTCTTGCCGAACAGGGAGAATGCCACGTTGTCAGATCATGCAAAATCAAGACGGCTCTTCTAACATATCCACCCTT
>DASRXN010000197.1:0-3179 GCA_035654135.1 Rhodocyclaceae bacterium
GCTCTCGCTCTTCGTTTTTGCCGACAGCCGCTACGCGCGCCTGCGCGGGCGGCTGGAAGCCGGTGACTGGATTGCCCTGACCGATGAGCGCTGCCTCGGCGAATACCGACGCGTGCTCGCCTACCCGATGTTCTCGCTCGATGCCGAGGCGCAAGCCGCGGCCTTCGACACCTACGCGGCGGTCGCCGTGCGCGTGTTGCCCGTTGGCGGCATGCGGGTCGTCCTGCCGCCATGCACGGATGCCGACGACCAGAAGTTCATGGAAGTGGCGCGCGACGGCAAGGCGCAATGGCTGGTGACATCGGACAAGGCGCTATTGAGACTCGCGCGGCGACGCGGGCTGGCGCAGCTGTTCCGGATCGTCACGCCGCAACGAGCGCTAGAGATCGAGTCCCCGCGGCTTGCGGCCGGCGCGTGAAAAGAGCGTGTCGAACACCGGGTTCGGCAGCAGCCGCAGGAGCTTGGCAACGATGGCCATCTGCCACGGCACCACGGCATAGCTGCGGCCGGCATCGATGACGCGGGCAAGGCGCCTTGCCGCCTCTTCAACTGGAAGGATGAAGGGCATGGGGTAGGGATTGAGCGCCGTCATCGGCGTCTCGACGTAGCCCGGCAGAACCGTGGCCACCTTGACGCCGCTGCCGCGCAGCTCGCCGCGCAAGGCTTCCAGATACGAGATGGCCGCCGCCTTCGAGGCGCTGTAGGCACCCGAACCGGGCAGGCCGCGTATCCCGGCGACCGACGCGATACCCGCCAGCGTGCCGCGGCCCGCATCAAGCATCGGCGCAATGAAGGGATGGAAGGTATTGACGAGGCCGACGACATTGACGGCCAGCACGCGCTCGAAAACCGGCAGATCGCTTGCCTCCTGCGTCAGGGTACCGACCGAAATACCGGCGTTGGCGATGACCAGGTCGGGAACGCCGGCCCGGGCGATGAAATCGGCAGCAGCAGATTTCATGCCCCCAGCGTCGGTGACATCACACGGGTAGGTAAAAGTCAGGCATGGCAACTCGCCGGCAAGTCGCGCCAGTTCGGCTTCCCGTCGCGCGATCAGCGCCAGCGTCGCGCCCCGACCGGCGTAATGCCGGGCCAGGGCGGCACCCAGCCCCGACGAGGCGCCAGTGATGACGACACGCACTATTTCTTCGCTATGCGTTCTTTACGTGCCTTGTCGATCAACTGATCGACGACGACGAAGATGTCCTCGAAGCTGCCGGCGGCACCGCTGGCCGACGGCTTGTAGCGGCCGTCGACGATCAGCGCCGGCACGCCGTCGAGGCCGTGCGCCTGGGTCATCTGCATGGCGCGCAGGACCTTGCTCTGGATGGCGAAGGAGTTGTAGGTGTCGGCGAACTTCTTGGTGTCGACACCCTTCTTGCCCAGCCAGTCGAGCATCACCTTCTCATCCAGGAGGTTGATGCGATCGATATGGATGGAATCGAGGATCTCGCCGTGGAACTTCTCCAGCAGGCCCATTGACTCCAGCGTGTAGTAGAGCTTGGTGCCGGACGCCCAATTGCCCGGCGCGCCGTCCTTGCCCGGAAACACTGCCGGCACGCGCCGGAAGCTGACATCCTTCGGCAGTTTCTTCAGCCACTTCTGCAGCAGCGGCTCCAGGTTGAAGCAATGGCTGCATCCGTACCAGAAGAATTCGGTGACCTCGATCTTGTCCCTCGCCTCGGTCGCCCGCGGCGGATTGAAGGTCGTGTAGTCCTGGCCTTCCTTGAGTCCGACGGCGCCGGCCCAGCCAGCGACGATAGCCAGCATCAAGCCGACCAGCAATGTCAGTTTGCGCATGAATGCCTTCCTTGTCTTCTACTTGCCCTTGACCGAAGTGGTCTGGATGCCGTTCTGTGACAACAGTGTCCGCACCCGGTTCATTTCCTCAACGTTCGGGAACGGTCCGGTGCGGACACGAAACATCTTGCCTCTATCCGGTATTTCGACTTCCTGAACACTGGCGTCGAGCCCGATCAGCGCCAGCTTGGCCTTGGCGTTGTCGGCGTCGGCCGACTGCTGGAAGGCGCCGATCTGAAGGAACAGTGGTTCGCCGGCGCCCGCCTTGGCGTCTCCGGTTTTCGCCACCGTCGGTGCCTGGACGGGTGCCGGCGCAGCCTCCTGGCTGCCCGGCAATATCTTGTAGAACTCGAAACGCGGCTTCTCGCCCGCCGCTTTCTCGCCGACCTTGTCACCCGGCTTGCCCGGCAGCGGCGCCGGCGTGCCGGACTCCTGGCCATTGCCGTTGGTCGGTCGATCGGTCCGCATGCCCTTGTCCTGGAACGGCAGCCGCGCCTTGTTCATGGTCCAGACGACGGCGAAGGAGATCACCACGCCAAGCACCAGGCCGATGAAGATGCCCAGAAGCATGCCGCCGCGTTGCCGAAAATGTTGATTCATTACATCGCCTCCGGCGCCGATACGCCAAGAATGTGCAAACCATTACGCAACACCTGGCGCATCGCAACCGCCAGTGCGAGCCGGGCACGCTTTTGCGCGTCATCGTCGACCAGCAGCCGCTCGGCGTTGTACCAACCATGGAACTCGGCGGCCAGATCACGCAGGTAAAACGCCAGCACATGCGGCGCAAAATCGACCGCCGCCTGCGCGATGACCTCCGGAAACGCCTGGAGCTTGCCACACAGGCCGAGTTCCCGCTCACCGGCCAGAGGTGACAGATCCGCCGTCGCCAGTTCCGTTTCCTGCCCGCCCCACTGGTTGAGCACCGAGCAGATGCGGGCATGGGCGTACTGAACGTAGTAGACCGGGTTGTCGTTCGATTCCGACTTCGCCAGCGTGAGGTCGAAATCAAGCGCCTGGTCCTGCTTGCGCAGCAGGTAGAAGAAGCGGCAGGCGTCGTTGCCCACTTCGTCGCGCAGTTCGCGCAGCGTCACGTACTGGCCGGCCCGGGTGGACATCGACACCCTGGCGCCATCGCGGAACAGGCTGACGAATTGCACCAGCGCCACGTCCATGCGGTCAGCATCGAGATCGAGCGCCTTGAGCGCGCCCCTGACGCGCGGAATGTAGCCGTGATGGTCGGCGCCCCAGATATCGATCACCCGGTCGAAGCCGCGCTCGAACTTGTTGGCGTGGTAGGCGATGTCGGACGCGAAGTAGGTGTAGAGCCCGTTGTCGCGCTGGACGACGCGGTCCTTCTCGTCGCCGAAGGCGGTGGA
>DASRXN010000198.1:0-3198 GCA_035654135.1 Rhodocyclaceae bacterium
GCGCTCGCCGCGCTCGCCGCCGTCCAGGTCGAACTCGAGATTGACCGGGTGCGTCATCGCGCCGGCGACGGCCTGCGCCGCTTCCCGCGGCATGAGCGCGCGGCCGAGGTTGGTGTGCAGCACCGTGCCGGTCAGGTTGAACACCGCGCGCAGTTTCGGCTGCAACAGTGGCGTGCCGCCACGGCTGACTTTTGCCAGCAGCGCCGCTTCGTCGGGCAGCGGCGCACCGGCGCGCACTTCGTTGCGCACGTCGGCCAGCGTGTCGCGCACCAGCTTCGTGACGACGGCACGTCCGAGCGATTCGATCAAGAAGGCGACCGCAGGGTGGACGAGCAGGCGGTCGACGGAGGGAAGTCTTGCGAGATCGTTCATGGTTTCACCCGCACCGGGCAGAAACGAAGATGACTGAATATTAACCCCCGGCGGCGCGGAATGTCTTGAAATCCGTCTTCAGGTAATGCCGCTCGGACACGAAGCGGTCGAGCAGCAGCGCGTCCTCCTTCGACTTCAGGCCGCCGGTGAGACGCGCCACTTCCTTGCCCTGGCCATCGAGGAACACCAGCACCGGCCGCAGCTTGCGCGGGTTGAAGCGCTGGACCATCGCATGGCGCGGGTCGTCGTCATCCAGTTGCAGCTCGCCGAAATCGGCATGGGCGCCGACGTAATGCCGGAAGTACTTCGCGCTGACTTCGGGGATGCTGAGCACACTCACGGTGTAGCGGCAGGCCCCTCAGTTCAGGTGATCGCCAAAATAAAGCATCGCATGGCGTTCCGGCATCGCGCGCAACTGGGCCACGGCGGCGATGTCGTCCTTCGCCAGCGGCACCACGCCATCGAGATGATCCGCCGCCATTGCCGGCAGGCTGAGCGCCGTGGCACAGGCGAACACCAACAGGGAAAACAGCCGTCTCATATTGACCTCCTTGTGTTGTCTTCCGTCTACGACGTGCGGAGGCCGGTATTTATTCCCTCTTGGGACGCTCCGAATGGGCGAGCGTGAAGTTCAGGTCGTCATCAATTCCCATGGCCAGGATGGCAACATCCCTATTCCAGGGAACGCGCGCCCAGCTTTTATCGGAAAACGCCATCCCTCCGGCCCCTTTCGCGCCACTTTCGCATCAGTACAGCCGAACGGCCATGTCGAAGTACCAGGTCCGGCGAACTTCGATGATGTCGAACTGGCGGGACAATTCCGGCGGGAACGCTTGGTAGGGCGCATGGCTTTGCACGATGCGCCGTATCGCTTCGTCGATTTCCGCCACGCCACTGGAGAGAACGAAGGTCACTGACTCAACGGATCCATCGCTTCGGATGGCCACCGTCACCATGGGTTCGGTGTGAGGCCGCTTCGCCACTGCACGGACCGTGTCGATAGACGTATTGAGTTGGATCTTCCGGGCCCACGCCTCCGCGTACTTGACGAGCTCTTCGTTGGGGTCGCTACGACCCCATAGCCTGACCCTGCGTGCGGTACTCAACGACAGCGGCAGCATGGGGGGCGAGCGAGTGGCAGCCGCGGCCGCTTCACGCCGGGCGGCTTCTTCATCGAGCTGACGTCCCATTGCCCGACGCCGCGCTTCACGCTTTGCGTCCTCCTCTTGTTCGGCGGCCAGTCGTGCCGCCTCGACGCGTGCCGCTTCCTGACGAGCGGTCTCCTGACGCTGCGCCTCCAGCCGTGCCGCCGCCTGTCGCGCGGATTCCTGGCGTTCGATCTCCAGTCGCGCGGCCTCCAAGCGCACCGCTTCCTGACGAGCGGTCTCCTGACGCTGCGCCTCCAGCCGTGCCGCCGCCTGTCGCACGGCCTCCTGACGAGCGGTCTCCTGACGCTGCACCTCCAGTTGCGCCGCCTTCAACTGATCCGGCTGTGCCACGCGCTCCGGAGGATCGAGTTTGGCCACTTCAACAGCTTGCTCCTGCACCTCCGGTTCGGCTCGCTTCTGCGCTTCCTCGCCGGCACCTCGAGGCGCTGGCATCACTATCTCCGGGCTTGAAGTGCTTGGCGCAACCACGATATCAGACGTTGGCGCCGATAGAGCGGCAGGCACGACCCACGTATCCTCGTCGGAACGCTCCATGGCGATCACTACCGGCTCAGGGATCGGTTTGGGCACCGTGTCGCCGTACCCTTCGGTGCGCAAAGGCGCTTTGTCAGGGAGCGCAGTGGCCGCGACGACTGGCTTTGGCACAGCCCGTGCCATCGTCTTGGGCTTGGCCTTGGGCACGATCGCCCTTGCCGTCGGCCCCCGGGGCGGCGCAAAGGACACGGAGGGTGTCACGGCCGGCCCGCCTGCGACAGTCCGCTCGATCGACGGCAGTTGCGGCGGCTTCACGACCGGTTTGCTCGCCGGCTCCGCGGCCGTGACCCGCGCCGGCAGGAGCACCACGTGCAGATTTGGCGCCTCGATCCGTCGCTCGCGCCAGGGGAAGCCGAAGCCCGGAAGCCCAAATTCCTCGCCACCGAAAGTCAAGCTCAACACCAGCAGGTGAATCAGCAGGGAGAGCAAGAATGAGAGAGTCAGCCGCCTGCGTTCAGTGCTCATGCCTTGGCTCGGCCGCTGGCCGCGGCCGGCGGTTCGTGGAGATCGCGCCGGCTTCGGGTCGGATGGCGGCCGCGCAGCGTTGAAACCTGTGAAACTCAAGCACGCTCGGCCGTCAATGCACGAGTACTGTTGTTGGCGAGGGGCAGGATAACTCCGTGCCCAGTGCACCAGCCAAGCTGACAAGCCCGCCTACCATCGCCTTGTCAAAGCACCTCGGGGACATCCGTATGCCATATCAAATTTATTCTACTACATACACCCATCAGGCTCGGTGTTCGATTCTCAGGTTCCGAACTTGCCACCGATGTGGTGGAAGTTATCACTGCCATCCGCGCAGTCGCCAGGGGTGGCAACCACCTGAGCATGCGTGTTGCGCCGCATGTGCAGGACCAGCGGAGGGGACTCGACGACCGACCGCCACATCTGCGGCTGGCGGTGCGCGACCACCAGATCATGCTAATGCTGCTCAAGGGAACCTCACCGGCCGACAGCCTTCTTTACCCGGCGTCCCGCCACGGCTGACTTTCGCCATTATCCACCCGGCGCCAACATCGCTTGCCGGTCGATTAAACTGCGGCCTGATGCGATGACCTCGGGATGTCATGGAAACCGGGCGACTGGATAAGCGAGGGGTGGCGCTGTTCGCGCTGACGGTTTT
>DASRXN010000199.1:0-3927 GCA_035654135.1 Rhodocyclaceae bacterium
CAGGCCGTGCTGTGCGGATCCTGCTCGCTTGTGTAGCCACTAAGCTTGACACCATCGTGGGCGTCGCAAATCGCCGATTGCAACATGTCACGCACGGAATCCGCGCTCAGGCCGTGGGTCTCGAAATCGTGCCGGGCCGAATGCAGAACCTGTTCCGCCGCCAGGGCGCCGCCCGTGTGGCCGCCCATGCCGTCGGCGAGCACCGCCAGCAAGGTACCCTTCGCGTTCGGATGGGCGTGGATGGCAACGCGATCCTGCTGTTCCTCGCGGTCGCCGATATGCTGTGCGGTACAGGCTTCTATGAGTAAAGACATAAAATCATTATAGGCTTGGGTGAATTTGATCGACTGCCGTCACACCAGCCTTTTCAGCAGCGACAGGACGCGCTCGAAGCGCCTACCGTAAGGTGGATACAGCAAGCCGGTGCCTTTGATGGCCGCCTGATAAAAGACGGGCTTCTCCTTGGTGAAGGTCAGAAAGCCGTACTCGCCATGGTGCGCGCCCTCGCCGCTGGGCCCGACGCCGCCGAAGGGCAGTTCCTCCTGGGCGTAATGCATGAGTGTGTCGTTGATGGTGACGCCGCCGGCGATGGTCTGATTCAGTACCCGCTCCCGGTTGGCGCAATCGGTACCGAACCAATACAGCGCCAGTGGCCGGGGATGGCGATTGACAAAATGGATCGCCTCTCCGAGGGTTCGCACGGAAACAACGGGCAGTAGCGGGCCGAAGATTTCCTCGCTCATCACCGCCATGTCGTCGCTGACTCCGAACAGCACGTGTAGCGGCATCTTTCGATTCTCCGAGGCGAAAGTCTCGGCCGCCGGATTGATCGTCACCACCCGTGCTCCCTTGCTGCGGGCATCTTCGAGAAGATCGTGCAGGCGCCGGAAATGGCGATCGCTGACGATGCTGGTGTAGTCCGGATTGTCGTGCAGACGGGGATAGAGCCTGGTCACTGCCGCAGCCAACGCCACCTGAAACGCCTCTTCCCGACCGGCCGGCAGCAATACGTAGTCCGGCGCGATGCAGCTCTGCCCGGCATTGAGCAGCTTGCCCATGACCAGACTAGGCGCCGCCCTGGCCAGGTCGCAGGAATCGTCCAGAATGGCGGGCGACTTGCCGCCCAGTTCCAGCGTCACCGGCGTCAGGTTCTTCGCCGCCGCCTGCGCCACCAGGCGGCCGACCGCGGTCGAGCCGGTAAAGAACAGATGATCGAAAGGCAGTTCGACGAAAGCCTTGCCGACCTCGACATCGCCGACCACGACAGCCGCTTCTTCGGCGGCAAAGAACTCGCCGACGATGTCCGCGAACAATTGTGAAAAGCGCGGCGTCAGCTCGGAGGGTTTGATCATCACCCGGTTGCCGGCGGCGATAGCGCCGATGGTGGCAGCCACCGCCAGGTAAAACGGATAATTCCACGGACTGACAATGCCCACCACGCCGAGCGGCTGGCGCAGGATACGGCAACGGCCAGGGAGGAAATGCAAGGCCGTCGGCACCCGGCGCGGCTTCATCCAGCGGGCCAGGTGCCGCCGCGCGTGACGAATGCCGGTAATGGCGACAAACACTTCGGCCATGTCGGTTTCGTGGCGCGATCGATGGCCGAAGTCGGCGGAGATCGCTTCCGCAATGGCATTGCCGTGCTTCTCGGTCATCGCCAGCAGACGGGCAAGGCGGTCGTCGCGAACTTGGCGCGACGGGTTCATATCGTGCTCGAAAGCTTGCCGCTGGATGTCGAACAACTGCTCCAGACCAACCTGCCGCACATCTTCTGCCATGGAGATCCCCTTGATTCCCAGCGCCGGCTTGCCCACGAGCCTCGCTTCCTTCACGAGTCTATGTTCCTCTGCAAGCGCTCGTCGATCAGTTCGATCCAGTGCCGCACCGGCAGGTCGCTGGTTTCCTGCAGGTGGGTGATGCAGCCGATGTTGGCGCTGGCGATGACCGACGGCTGACCGGCGCCGAGCGCGGCCAGCTTGTTCTCGCGCAGGCGGGCCGAAAGCGCAGCCTGCAGCACCGAATAGGTGCCCGCCGAGCCGCAGCACAGGTGACTGTCGGCAACTGGCGCCAGATCGAAACCTGCGGCCTTCAACAACCCTTCGACGACGCCGCGAATCCTCTGGCCATGCTGAAGCGTGCAGGGCGCATGGAAAGCCACGCACAAAGTCAGCCGTGGCGACACGCCGAGCAACGCGGCCAGCCGCTCACTCTCGGCCGCCATCACCTCGCTCACGTCGCGCGTCAGCGCCGCGATGCGCCCGGCCTTGCCGGCATAGCGCGCATCGTCATGCAGCAGGTGACCGTAGTCCTTCACATGCACGCCGCAGCCCGAGGCGGTCATGACAATGGCCTCGCAGCCATTTTCGACGTAGGGCCACCAGGCGTCGATGTTGCGGCGCGCGTCATCCTTGGCGCCCTCGGCGTCGTCCAGGTGGAAGCGCACCGCGCCGCAGCAGCCGGCCTTGGCAGCCTCGACGAGGCTGATGCCCAGTCGATCCAGCACCCGCGCCGTGGCGGCGTTGATGCCTGGCAGCATCGCCGGCTGCACGCAGCCCGCCAGCGCCAGCATGCGGCGGCTGTGCGTCGCAGCCGGCCACGGCCCGGATATTTGCGGCGCAGGCACCTTGGCCTTGATTGCCGCCGGCAATAATGGCCGAAACGCCTGCCCCAATTTCATCGCCGGACCGAACAATGCCGGCCGCGGCAACAGCGCCTTCAGCGCGCCGCGCATCAGGCCGTCGACGCCACTTCTCGGCAGCTTCGTCGCCACGATCTCGCGGCCGATATCCAGCAGCCGGCCATACTGCACGCCCGAGGGGCAGGTGGTCTCGCAGGCCCGGCAGGTCAGGCAGCGGTCCAGGTGCAGCCTCGTCTTCGCCGTCGGCGTGGTGCCTTCCAGTACCTGCTTGATCAGGTAGATGCGGCCGCGCGGGCCGTCGAGCTCGTCGCCGAGCAACTGGTAGGTCGGACAGGTGGCCGTGCAGAAGCCGCAATGCACGCACTTGCGCAGGATGGCCTCGGCCTCTTTCCCGGAGGCAGTGTGGCGAATGGAATCGGCGAGATGGGTTTCCATTAGTCGATATGTCGTTGCAGCCAGTACTCTAGCAGCGCCAGGTGCCAGACCTTGGCGCCCTGCAACCGAGTGTAATGGTCCATGGGCACGGCGAGCAGCTTTTCGACCATCTCGCGGCGGAAAAGTCGGCGCTGGCGACACACCTCGCTGTCGAGCACGCCGCGCATGAAGTCGAGGAACACGCCCTGCGGATACTTGAAGGCCGGCACCGGGAAGTAGCCCTTGGGCCGGTCGATCACTCTGTCGGGAATGAGGCCACGTGCAATCGCCTTGAGCGGCCACTTGCCGCCCTCCTTGAGCTTGAGTTCCGGCGGCATGCTCATCGCCAGCTCGACCAGCTCGTGGTCGAGGAAGGGCACGCGCGCCTCCAGGCCCCAGGCCATGGTCATATTGTCCACGCGCTTGACCGGGTCGTCGACGATCAGCGTCGTCGCATCGAAGCGCAAGACCTGGTCGAGGAAACTGTCGGCATCCGGCTCGGCCAGCCGCGCGGCGACGAGCTCGCTGGTGACGTCGTCGACCGCATAGGCATCGCCCACCGTCGCCAGGTACTCGGCGTGGTCGCGGTCGAAGTAGTGGCGGGCGAACTTCTCCAGCGGCGTGCCGCGTTCGGCATCCATCTGCGGATACCAGAAGTAGCCACCGAACACCTCATCGGCGCCCTGCCCGCTCATCACCACCTTCACCGACTGCGAGACGCGCTGCGAGAGCAGGTAGAAGGCCGCGACGTCCTGGCTGACCATGGGCTCGGACATCTGGTCGACCACTTCGGGCAGCGCGGCCAGCACCTCGGCGTCGGGGATCATGTACTTGCGATGCTGCGTTCGGAAATGATTCGCGACCGCATCGGAATA
>DASRXN010000200.1:0-13522 GCA_035654135.1 Rhodocyclaceae bacterium
TGGCCGGATCGCGCGCCGGCACCTTGCGGTCGTTCATGGCCGTCACCCATTGCTGCCAGTCGGTCCACCAGGAACCGGGCTGCTGCTCTGCGCCTTCCAGCCATTCCTCGGCAGTCTCGCCCAGATCGTCGTTCAGCCAGTAACCGTACTTGTTGGCGGCGGGCGGATTGACGATGCCGGCGATGTGGCCGGAGCCGCCGAGGACGAAACGCACCGGGCCGGCGAAACGTTGCGCACCCAGGAAGGTGCTCTTCCACGGCGCGATGTGGTCCTCGATGGTGGAGATGAAGTAGGACGGCGTCTTGATCTTGCCGAGGTCGATGGGCACGCCGGCGAGCGTGATGCCGCCCGGCTCCTTGAGCAGGTTGCCCATGTACATGTTGCGCAGGTAGAAGCTGTGCATCGCGTACGGCATGCGCGTCGAGTCGGAATTCCAGAACAGCAGGTCGAAGGGGAAGGGGTCCTTGCCCATCAGGTAGTTGTTCACCACGAACGACCAGATCAGGTCGTTCGAGCGCAGCATGTTGAAGGTGCCGGCCATCTCGGTGCCTTCGAGGAAGCCGCGCTCCGACATCTTCTTCTCGAGGCTGGCAACCTGCTTCTCGTCGATGAAGACGCCCAGTTCGCCAGGAATGGAGAAGTCGAGCATGGTGGTGAAGAAGGTCGCCGAGGCGATGCGCTTGTCCTTCTTCGCCGTCATGTAAGCCAGCGTCGAACCGAGCAGCGTGCCGCCCAGACAGTAGGCGGCCGCATTGATTTCCTTTTCGCCGGTCTGCTCGCAGACCTTTTCCACCGCCACCAGGGCGGCGTCGGTCAGGTAGTCCTCGAAGCTCTTCTTGGCCAGCCGCTCGTCCGGGTTCACCCAGGAAATGACGAAGACGCTATGACCCTGATCGGTGGCCCACTTGATCAGCGAGTTCTTCTCGCGCAGGTCGAGGATGTAGTACTTGTTGATCCACGGCGGGAAGATCAGCAGCGGCCGCTTGTACTGCTCCTTGGTCGTCGGGTTGAATTGCAGCAGCTGCATCAGGTCGTTCTGGAAGATCACCTTGCCCGGCGTGGTGGCGACGTTCTTGCCCAGCTCGAAGGCCGTGGTGTCGGTCATCTTGATGCGCAGGTTGCCGTCGCCTTCCTCGATGTCGCGCAGCAGGTTGTTGAAACCCTTGACCAGATTCTGGCCGTGCGAATTGACCGTTTCGCGGAACACTTCCGGGTTGGTCATGGCGAAGTTGGAGGGCGACAGGGCATCGATGAACTGGCGCGTGAAGAAGTTGACCTTCTTCTCCGTGTTGTCGTCCATGCCCTCGACGCTGCGCACCGAGTCGTGAATATGGCGCGCGGTGATCAGGTAGGACTGCTTGATGAAGTCGAACAGGAAATGTTCTTCCCACTGTTCGTCGCGAAAGCGCTTGTCGTCCTTGGCCGGTGTGGCGATGGGCGCCGTCTCCATGCCCATGAGCCGCAGCGTCGAATGCTGCCAGAGCGAGAAGTAGTCCCAGACCAGATTCATCTGCGCCTGCGCGAGTTTGTAGGGATTGGCCAGCATCTTGGCCATCATGTCCATGAAGGCCTGGGCGATGCCCAGTTCGTCGGCGGGCGCGCTGACGCCTTTCTTCACCTGGCGCTGGATATGGTCGGTCAGCAGCTTGGAGGCGCGCTGGGCAACCTCGGCGTAGGTCTTGGCGACTTCCTTGGGGTCGGGCAGCGGCGGGTGTTCATGCGGGGCGGTGGACATTTCTCACTCCTTGTCAGTTCTTCACGTAGCGGATGATGCCGTTCTCGGTGACGCGCTCTAGGCGGCGCGCCTGTTCCAGATAATTCAGGTGGGCGATGGCTTCGCCCATGGCGAACATCGTTTGGTGCGGATCGGTGATTTCACGCGGGAATAGCACCGGGATCAACTCGGCAGCGGTTTTCGGTGCCGTGCAGGCAATCAGCAGATCGTCGCAGCGGGCGGCATGATGCGCATGCAACTGGTCGACGCGGGCATGCAGGCCGCGGAAAGGCAGGCCATGCGAAGGCAGCACCAGCGTATCCTCGGGCAGCGCACGCAGCCGGTCAATCGAATCGAGGAACCACGCCAGCGGATTGGCGTCGGGCACGCCGGCGAAGACGCTGATGTTGGTGGAAATGCGCGGCAGCAGCATGTCGCCGGAAATCAGTACGCCCGACTCCTGACAGTACAGGCTGGCGTGTTCCGGGGCGTGGCCGTGACCGACCATCACCTGCCACTGTCGACCGCCGATGGCGATGTCCTCGCCGTCCCAGAGCGGATGAAAGGTGGGCGGGATCGCCGGCACGCCGCGGCCGTAGGCGTTGCCGCGTTCGAGCAACGCCTGCGCGCGCGCATCTGCCAGTCCATGGCTGCGGAAGAACTCGCACATGGCCGGCACCCCATAGGCGCCGATCTGGCTCTTCACCATCTGCCCCGTCAGGTACTCGCCCTGAGTGATCCAGAGCGGCGCCCCGGTCTGGTCCTGCAGCCAGGCGGCGAGACCGATGTGGTCCGGGTGGAAGTGGGTGACGATCTGGCGGGCCAGTCGGCGTTCCGCCAGGACTGACTGCCACGCCGTCTTCACCGGCTCGATGCCGATGCCGGTATCGACGGCCGTCCAGGCTTCACCGTCCTCGATCAGCCACAGGTTGATGTGGTCCAGCGCGAACGGCAGGGGCATGCGCAGCCAGAGTACGCCTGGCGCCACGGCCATCGCGGTTGCCGTCGCTGGCGGTGTCTCGTGGGGATAGGCGATGGCAGGAGTGGTCATGGCCGCTTGATTGATTTGCCCCAGGAAATCTGCTTAACTGGCCGGAGAAAATTGAGGAAAGACAATATTCTACATGAGTGCGGATTTAATGGTGCGGCGCAGCAATTTTCGATTTTCATGATTCTTTCTCCATGAGCGACACCACCTTTTCCATCACCGACCTCGCGCGCGAATTTCAGATGACGCCGCGGGCCATCCGCTATTACGAGGACCAGGGCCTGTTGACCCCGCAGCGGGAGGGCATGCAGCGCGTCTACTCGAAACGCGATCGCACCCGCCTCAAACTCACCTTGCGCGGCAAGCGCCTAGGGCTGTCGCTGGCCGAGATCCGCGAACTCATCGACATGTACGACACTGCCACCGACGAAAGCCCGCAACTGCTCAAGTTCCTGACCGTCCTGTCGCGCCGCAAGGCGGCGCTCGAACAGCAGCGCGAAGACATCGAGGCAGTGCTGTCGGAGATCAACCGCTTCGAGCAGCAGTGCCATGCCCTGCTCACCACCCAGACCGGCGGTTCACCGGGCGGCCGCAAGGTGGCCTGACGACTTCCGCTGTCCCATCTATTAGGTACTATCATTGACGTTGACGTAAACGTCAACATAAAATGGTATGCAGGAGGCGTGATGCGCAAGACACGTTCATTCGAGCCGCGGGATCCTGCCTGGGAAGCGAAAGTGAGGGCCAGCTTCGACCGCCAGGGTGTGATGGCTTTCATCGGCGCAGAATTGACGGAACTGCGTCCGGGCTGGTGCGAAATCCGCCTGCCGTGGCGGCCGGAACTGACGCAGCAGCACGGCTATTTCCACGCCGGCATCATCTCGACGGTGGTCGATAGCGCCGCCGGCTATGCCGGCTTTTCGCTCATGCCGCCGGCCAGTTCCGTGCTGTCCGTGGAGTTCAAGCTCAACCTGCTGACGCCGGGCGACGGCGAGTTGCTGATCGCCACCGGCGAAGTCATCAAGCCGGGCAAGACGCTGGTCATCACCCGTGGCGAGGCATACGTCGTCAAGGGCGACAGGACCACGCACTGCGCGACGATGCAGCAGACCCTGATGACCATGCATGGCAAGTCGGACCGGGAGGACACCGCATGATTGGACTCGACTTTCAGCTTGGTGAGGACATCGGCATGCTGCGCGACGCCGTGAAAGACTTCGCCGACAAGGAAATCGCCCCGCGCGCCACGGAGATCGACCGCAGCAACGAATTTCCGGCTGACCTGTGGCGGAAGTTCGGCGACATGGGGCTGCTCGGCATGACCGTCGGCGAGGAATACGGCGGCACCGGCATGGGCTACCTCGCTCATATCGTCGCCATGGAGGAAATCTCGCGTGCCTCGGCCTCGGTGGGACTTTCCTACGGTGCCCACTCCAATCTTTGCGTCAATCAGTTGCGCCGCAACGGCACCGAAGCGCAGAAGAAGAAGTACCTGCCCGGACTGATCTCCGGCGAGCATGTCGGCGCGCTGGCCATGTCGGAGCCCAATGCCGGCTCCGACGTGGTCGGCATGAAACTGCGCGCCGACAGGAAGGGCGACCGCTACGTGCTGAACGGCGCCAAGATGTGGATCACCAACGGCGGCGATGCCGACACGCTGATCGTCTATGCCAAGACCGACATCGAGGCCGGCGCCAAGGGCATGACGGCTTTCATCGTCGAGAAGGGGATGCAGGGTTTCAGTCATGGCAGCCATCTCGACAAGCTGGGCATGCGCGGCTCGAACACCTATCCGCTGTTTTTCGATGCCTGCGAAGTGCCGGCCGAGAACGTACTCGGCGAGGTCGGCGGCGGCGTCAAGGTACTGATGTCCGGTCTTGACTACGAGCGCGCCGTGCTTTGCGGCGGGCCGCTGGGCATCATGGCAGCCTGCATGGACGTGACAATTCCCTACTTGCATGACCGGCAGCAGTTCGGCCAGCCGATCGGCGAATTTCAGCTCATGCAGGGCAAGGTGGCCGACATGTACACCACGTGGCAGGCTTCCCGTGCCTATGTCTATGCCGTCGGCCGTGCCTGCGATTCCAGCGATCATGCGCGCACGCTGCGCAAAGATGCCGCCGGCGCCATTCTTTACTCGGCCGAAAAGGCGACCTGGATGGCCGGCGAGGCGATCCAGGTGCTCGGTGGCAACGGCTACATCAACGAATACCCGACCGGTCGGCTGTGGCGCGACGCCAAGCTCTACGAAATAGGCGCCGGCACCAGCGAGATCCGCCGCATGCTCATCGGCCGCGAACTCTTCAACGAAACCGCCTGAACATGTCGAAAGTCAGCCCTGGCGGCACGCCATCCGCCGACGATCAGGATCACGCGCTGTCGCGCCTGTTCGAGGCCAACCGCGACTGGGCGCGACGCGTCGAGGCTGCCGAGCCGGGCTTCTTCGAAAAGCTTGCCCGTCTGCAGTCGCCGGAGTACCTGTGGATTGGCTGCTCCGATTCGCGCGTGCCCGCCAACCAGATCGTCGGCCTGCTGCCGGGCGAGGTCTTCGTCCATCGCAACGTCGCCAACGTCGTCGTGCACACCGACCTCAACTGCCTGTCCGTGATCCAGTACGCCATCGACGTGCTCAAGGTGAAGCACATCATGGTTGTCGGCCACTACGGCTGCGGCGGGGTGACGGCCGCGCTTAACCGTCAGCGTGTCGGCATCGTCGACCTCTGGATTCGCCATGTCCAGGACGTGCATGCCAAGCATCAGGCGCGCATCGATGCCTTGCCGCCCGAGGCTCGTGTTGACAGCCTTTGCGAACTCAACGTCATCGAGCAGGTGCAGAACGTCTGTCACTCGATGGTAGTGCAGGACGCCTGGCGGCGCGGACAGGAGCTCCACGTCCATGGCTGGGTCTATGGCCTGCGCGACGGCCTGGTTCGCGACCTCGGACTCACGGTGAGCCGACCCGAAGACATTGCCGCCAGCTACCAAGCGGCTCTGCAAGCATTGAACTGAAAGGAATTGCCATGTCCGACCCCGTCGTGATTGTCAGCGCTGCCCGTACGCCGATGGGTGGCTTCCAGGGCGACTTCGCCAGCCTCACAGCGCCCCAGCTCGGCGCGGTGGCCATCAAGGCGGCGGTCGAGCGCGCCGGCATCAAGCCCGAGCAGGTCGAGGAAGTTCTGTTCGGCAACGTGCTGCAGGCGGGCGTCGGCCAGGCGCCCTCGCGCCAGGCGGCACTTGGCGCGGGTCTGCCGCTCTCTGCCGGCTGCACGACGGTGCACAAAGTCTGCGGCTCGGCGCTCAAGGCCGTGATGCTGATGCACGACAGCCTGCTCGCGGGCAGCTATGAAATCGGCGTCGCGGGCGGCATGGAGTCGATGACCAACGCGCCCTACATGCTGCCGAAGGCACGTGGTGGCTTTCGCCTTGGCCATGGCCAGATTCTCGACCACATGTTCTTCGACGGCCTGGAGGATTCCTACAGCAAGGAAAACCGGGGCCGGCTGATGGGCACCTTCGCGGAAGACTGCGCCGGCAGCTACCACTTCACGCGCGCGGCGCAGGACGATTTCGCCATACGCTCGACGACGCGTGCCCAGGCGGCGATCAAGGATGGCTCCTTCGCCTGGGAAATTGCTCCAGTCACAGTCGCCGGCAGGAAGGGCGACGTGGTCGTAGATAAGGATGAGCAGCCGCTGAAGGCGCAACTGGAAAAGATTCCCGGTTTGAAGCCGGCGTTCAAGAAGGACGGTACGGTCACCGCCGCCAACTCGTCGTCGATTTCCGACGGCGCCGCCGCCGTGGTGCTGATGCGCGAATCGAAGGCGAAGGCCCTCGGTCTCGCGCCCATCGCCCGCATTGTCGGCCACGCCACCCACGCGCAGGAGCCTGCCCTGTTCACGACGGCGCCGGTGTTCGCGATGCAGAAACTGTTAGGCAAACTGGGCTGGACGGCGGAGAGCGTCGATCTCTACGAAATCAACGAAGCATTCGCGGTTGTCACTATGGCGGCGATGCATGACCTCAAGCTGCCGGCCGGAAAGGTGAATGTTCATGGCGGTGCCTGCGCTCTCGGCCATCCGATCGGCGCCTCCGGCTGCCGCATCCTGGTGACGCTGCTGGGTGCGCTGAGGAAGTACGGCGGCAAACGCGGCGTCGCCAGCCTATGCATCGGCGGCGGTGAAGCGGTGGCGGTCGGTGTGGAGATGCTGTGATCCTCAGCGAAGAACAGCGGCTGATCCGCGACACGCTGCGTGACTTCGCGCGCGAACGGCTGGCACCCAACGCCGCGCAATGGGACCGCGAATCAATCTTCCCGCGTGAGGCGCTGCAGGAGCTGGCCGCACTGGGCGTCTGGGGCATGGTGGTGCCGGAACACTGGGACGGCGCAGAGCTCGACTACGTGTCGCTGGCGGTGGCCCTGGAAGAAATCGCCGCCGGCGATGGCGCCACGTCGACCATCATGTCGGTGCAGAACTCGCTGGTCTGCGGCATTCTCAACCGCTACGGCAACGACGCCCAAAAGGAGCGCTGGCTCAAAGGCGCGGCCGGCGGCGAACTGCTCGGCTGCTTCTGCCTCACCGAACCGCATGTCGGTTCCGATGCCGCCGCGATCAAGACCCGCGCCGCGAAAGTCAGCGATGGCTGGACGCTGAATGGCGTCAAGCAGTTCATCACCTCGGGCAGGAACGCGCAAATCGCCATCGTCTTCGCCGTCACCGATCCCGGTGCGGGCAGGAAGGGCATCTCCTGCTTCTGCGTGCCGACGGATACCCAGGGCTACATCGTTGCCCGCCTCGAGGATAAGCTCGGCCAGCATGCTTCCGACACGGCCCAGATCCTGTTCGAGGACTGCCAAATTTCTGCCGACTGCCTGATCGGCAGCGAGGGCGACGGCTACCGCATCGCCCTCTCCAATCTGGAAGCAGGCCGCATCGGCATCGCCGCACAGTCGGTGGGCATGGCGCGCGCGGCGCTGGAGGCGGCGGTGCGCTACGCGAAGGAGCGCACTGCCTTCGGCAAGACTATCATCGAGCATCAGGCCGTCAGCTTTCGCCTCGCCGACATGGCCACGCGCATCGAGGCGGCGCGGCAACTGGTCTGGCATGCGGCATCCTTGCGCGATGCGGGTGAGCCCTGCCTGAAGGAAGCCTCGATGGCCAAGCTTTTTGCCTCCGAGATGGCGGAACGGGTATGCTCCGATGCCATCCAGATCCATGGCGGCTACGGGGTCGTGGCCGACTTCCCGGTGGAGCGCATCTACCGGGATGTCCGGGTCTGCCAGATCTACGAAGGCACTTCCGACATCCAGCGTCTGGTGATCGGTCGCGCCCTGGGGGAGGAATGAGCATGGCCGAACCGATAGCGTTCTATTTCGATTTTTCCTCACCGTATTCGTACCTGGCGAGCCAGAAAATCGATGCCCTGGCCGAAAACTTCGGCCGCGAAGTGCACTGGCGGCCGGTGCTGCTGGGTGCCATCTTCAAACATTTCGGGACGGTGCCGGTGACCCGGCAGCCGGGCATGCACGATTACAGCCTGCGCGACTTCGCCCGTTCGGCCCGCTTCCTCGACGTGCCGTTCCGCATGCCGATGCGTTTCCCGGTGGCGACCCAGGCGGCGGCGCGCGCCTACTACTGGCTGCACGAGCGGGACAGTGACCTGGCACGGCGCTTCGCCGGCTCGGTGTTCCATGAGTATTTCGCCGCGGGACATGAAATTTCCGAGCCGGCGGCGGTGTTGCATATCGCCGCCATGCTCGGTGTCGATCCGACCGCGCTCTCGTCTGCCATCGAGGATCCGGCAGTCAAGGAAAAATTGCGGCTGGAAACCGACGCCGCCATCGCCAAGGGCATATTCGGCGCGCCGTGGATCGTCGTCGACGGCGAAGCCTTCTGGGGTGCCGACCGCCTGCCGCAGGTCGAGAAGTGGCTGGAGACTGGAGGCTTCTGAGTGTCGGCCATCAAGTCGAAGCTGAATGTCCGCGCCGATGACTTCCGCACCAACGCGGCGGCGATGCGCGCGCTGGTGGCGGACCTGAAGGAGAAGACGGCGAAAGTCAGCCGTGGCGGCACGCCGGATGCGTGCGAGAAGCATCTGGCGCGCGGCAAGTTGCTGGCCCGCGACCGCATCGACCAGCTGCTCGATCCCGGTGCGCCCTTCCTCGAACTTTCGGCACTGGCCGCCTGGGACATGTACGGCGGCGACATTTCCTCCGCAGGCGTCGTCGCCGGCATCGGTCGGGTGTCGGGCGTCGAGTGCGTCATCGTCGCCAACGACGCCACCGTCAAGGGCGGCACCTACTACCCGATGACGGTGAAGAAGCACCTGCGCGCGCAGGAGATCGCGCAGGAGAACCGTCTGCCCTGCATCTATCTGGTCGATTCGGGCGGCGCTTTCCTGCCCATGCAGGACGAGGTCTTCCCGGACCGCGACCACTTCGGTCGCATCTTCTTCAACCAGGCCAACATGAGCGCGCTGGGCATTCCCCAGATCGCCGTCGTCATGGGCTCCTGCACCGCCGGCGGCGCCTATGTGCCTGCCATGTCGGACGAGACGATCATCGTTCGCAACCAGGGCACCATCTTCCTCGGCGGTCCGCCGCTGGTGAAGGCAGCGACGGGCGAGGTGGTGAGCGCCGAGGACCTCGGCGGCGGCGACGTGCATACGCGCATTTCCGGCGTGGCCGATCACCTGGCCGAAAGCGATCATCACGCGCTGTCGATCGCCCGCCGCATCGTCGGCAATCTCAATCGGACGAAACCCGTGTCGCTGGACATTGCCGCAGCCGAGGAACCGCTTTACGACACCGAGGAGCTCTACGGCATCATCCCGACCGATACCCGCAAGCCCTACGATGTGCGCGAGGTGATCGCGCGGCTGGTCGACGGCTCGCGTTTCGACGAGTTCAAGTCGCGCTACGGGACGACGCTGGTCACCGGCTTCGCCCGGTTTTACGGGTATCCCGTGGGCATCGTCGCTAACAACGGCATCCTGTTTTCCGAATCGGCGCTCAAGGGCGCCCACTTCATCGAGCTCTGCGCCCAGCGCAGCATTCCGCTGGTCTTCCTGCAGAACATCACCGGCTTCATGGTCGGCCGCAAGTACGAGAACGGCGGCATCGCCCGCGATGGCGCCAAGATGGTGACGGCCGTGGCGACGGCGGCAGTGCCGAAGTTCACGGTCCTGATCGGCGGCTCCTTCGGCGCCGGCAACTACGGCATGTGCGGTCGCGCCTATGCGCCGCGATTCCTGTGGACCTGGCCGAATGCGCGCATCTCGGTGATGGGCGGCGAGCAGGCGGCGGCGGTGCTGGCAACGGTAAAGCGCGATGGCATCGAAGCTGCCGGCAAGACCTGGAGCGGCGAGGAAGAGGAAGCATTCAAGGCGCCGATCCGCACGCAGTACGAGACCCAAGGCCATCCCTACTACGCCACCGCGCGGCTGTGGGACGATGGCATCGTCGATCCGGCGCAGACGCGCCGCACGCTGGGCCTGGGTATTTCGGCGGCGCTGAATGCCCCGATTGTGTCGACACGCTTCGGCGTTTTCAGGATGTAGCTCATGTACCAGAACATCGTCACCGAGATCGACTCGGGCATCGGCATTATTACCCTCAACCGCGCCGACCGTCACAATGCCTTCGACGCCGAACTGATCAGTGAACTGACGCAAGCGTTTGCCGGCATGGCCGGCGACGACAGCGTGCGTGTGGTGGTGCTGTCCTCCACCGGCAAGAGCTTCTGCGCCGGTGCCGACCTCGGCTGGATGCGCAAGGCCGCCAGCCTCGGCCGCGAGGAAAACCAGCGCGACGCGCGGGCGCTGGCGGACATGCTGCAGCGAGTCGCGACCATCCCCAAGCCGACCATCGCCCGGGTTCAGGGCTCGGCTCATGGCGGCGGTGTCGGCCTGATTGCCGCTTGCGATATCGCCGTTGCCACCTTCGATGCCCGCTTCTCGCTGTCCGAAGTCAGGCTCGGCCTGATCCCCGCCACCATCGCGCCGCATGTCATCGCCACCATCGGCGAGCGCTATGCCCGCCGCTACATGCTGACGGCTGAACGCTTCTCGGCCGCCGAGGCCTACCGTATCGGCCTGATTCACGAGATGGTGGCCGACGAGGCAGCGCTCGACGAGGCGGTCGGCCAGCTCGTCGAGGCGATCCTGCAGAACGGTCCGAACGCGCTTGCCGAGTGCAAGGACCTGATTCGCGCCGTGTCGTATCGCGCGCTCGACGACGGCCTGCTCCACAATACCGCCTGGCGCATCGCCAAGGTGCGAACCGGCGCCGAGGCGCAGGAGGGACTGGCGGCCTTCCTGGAGAAGCGAAAGCCCGACTGGGTCCGTTGATGTTCGATAAGGTACTGATCGCCAATCGAGGTGAAATCGCCTGCCGGGTGATCCGGACGGCGCGGCGTCTGGGCATGCGCGCAGTGGCCGTTTATTCTGAGGCCGACGCCAACGCCCGCCACGTGCGCCTCGCCGACGAGGCGGTGCTGCTCGGCGCGGCAGCAACGCGCGAGTCATATCTCAACATCGAGCGCATCATCACTGCCGCACGCGAAACCGGCGCCCAGGCGATTCATCCCGGTTACGGTTTTCTGGCCGAGAACGAGGAATTTGCCGAGCGTTGTGCCCAAGCCGGTATTGCCTTTATCGGCCCGCCGGTGGCGGCGATCCGCGCCATGGGCTCCAAGTCGGCCGCCAAGGCGCTGATGGAGAAAGCCGGCGTGCCGCTGGTGCCCGGCTACCATGGCGACAATCAGGATGCGGCCTTCCTCGCCACGGAGGCGACGCGCATCGACTGGCCGGTGCTGATCAAGGCGTCGGCGGGCGGCGGCGGCAAGGGCATGCGCATCGTGCGCGGTGCCAGCGAGTTCGCCGATGCCCTGGCGTCCTGCCGGCGGGAAGCTTTGGCTGCCTTCGGCGACGACCGGGTGCTGGTCGAAAAGTATCTCGAGCGGCCGCGCCACATCGAAGTGCAGGTGTTCGGCGACAGCCAAGGCAACATCGTGCATCTGTTCGAGCGCGATTGCTCCGTTCAGCGCCGCCATCAGAAGGTGCTGGAGGAGGCACCAGCACCGGGCATGACGACGCCGCGGCGCGCGGCCATGGGCCAGGCTGCCGTCGAGGCGGCCCGTGCCGTGGGCTACGTCGGCGCCGGTACGGTCGAATTCATCGTCGATGCCGACGGCACTTTCTGCTTCATGGAAATGAACACGCGCCTGCAGGTCGAGCATCCGGTGACGGAAATGATCACCGGCCTCGATCTCGTCGAGTGGCAGTTGCGCGTCGCCGCCGGCGAGCCGCTGCCGCTGGCGCAGGAGCAACTGACGATCCGTGGCCACGCGCTGGAGGCGCGCATCTATGCCGAGGACCCGGACAAGGGCTTCCTGCCGTCGACCGGCCGGCTCGTCCATCTGGCGCCGCCGGAAGAGTCGCTGCATGTGCGGGTCGACACCGGCGTCGAGGAGGGCGACGAGATCACCCCGCACTACGACCCGATGCTTGCCAAGCTGATCGTCTGGGACGAAACGCGCGAGCGGGCTTGCGCGCGCATGCTGCAGGCGCTGGCGCAGTACCGCGTGGTCGGCGTCGCCAACAATATCGGCTTCCTGTCGCGGCTGGTGGCCTGCCCGGCTTTCGCTCAGGCTGACCTCGATACCAGCCTCATCGAGCGCGAGCGCGAATTCCTGTTTATGGCGGCCGGCGAACCGCCGCGTGAGGCGTGGCTCGCCGCGGCGCTGGCCGAACTGCTGCGCGAACAGGCGACGGCCGACACCGCGGCGCGGCAGCATGTCGATCCGCATTCGCCATGGCATCGCCGCGACGGCTGGCGGCTGAACAGCGGCGTGTCGCGACGACTGACTTTCCGCAGCGGCGACGTCGTGAAAGCCGTGACCGTGACCTATGTCGGCGACGCCTATCAGCTTGATGTTGATGGCCGGCCAACAGTGGCGAGCGGCGAGATGAAACCGGGTGGTCAATTGCGCGCCGACTTCGGCGGCAACCGCACGGCCGCCACGGTGATCGCGGCCGGCGAGAAGCGCCACGTTTTCCTGCATGGTCGCTGTCATGTGCTGGCGGCCGTCGATCCGCTGTTCCATGCCGGCGAGGGCGGCGGGGCCGAAGGCGGCCTTACCGCGCCCATGCCCGGCAAGGTCATCGCTCTCGTTGCGTGGCCTGGTGACAGGCTGGAAAAGGGCGCGCCGCTGCTGATCCTCGAAGCCATGAAGATGGAACACACCATCTGCGCGCCAGCGGCGGGTACGGTGAAAGCGTTCCGCTACGCGGTCGGCGAACAGGTGGCCGACGGCGCGGAACTGGTCGACTTCGAGGCGGGATAGCGATGGCGTTGCCCGGCAAGGTCAGGATTGTCGAAGTCGGCCCGCGCGACGGTCTGCAAAACGAAAGGCAGATCGTGCCGACCACCATCAAGATCGAACTGATAACCCGGCTCGCCGCCTGCGGCCTCAGGACCATCGAGGCGGGCGCGTTCGTCTCGCCCAAGTGGGTGCCGCAGATGGCCGACAGTACCGAGGTGTTGCGGTCGATCGCTCGCCGGGAAGGTGTTGCTCATCCGGTGCTGGTGCCGAACCTGAAGGGCCTGGAAGCGGCGCTGGCGGTCGGAGCAAAGGAGGTGGCGGTGTTCGGCGCCGCTTCCGAAGCCTTCTCGCAGAAGAACATCAACTGCTCGATCGCCGAGTCGCTGGAGCGCTTTCGCCCGGTCGTGGCGGCCGCCCGGCAGGCCGACGTGAAGGTACGCGGCTACGTCTCCTGCGTGCTCGGCTGCCCCTATGAAGGCAGGATCGCGCCGCTTGCTG
>DASRXN010000201.1:0-5985 GCA_035654135.1 Rhodocyclaceae bacterium
ACAAGCGCGGCGGCGCCAATGGTGCCCGTATCCGCCTCGCCCCGCAGAAGGACTGGGCCGGCAACGAGCCGGAAAGATTGGCCAAGGTGCTGGTGGTCTATGAAAGGATCGCCAGTGAGACCGGCGCGAGCGTGGCCGACGTGATCGTGCTGGCCGGCAATGTCGGTGTCGAGAAGGCCGCCAAGGCGGCGGGTGTCGACGTGAGCGTGCCTTTCGCACCGGGACGTGGCGACGCCGCCGCGGCGATGACGGACGTCGAATCCTTCGACGTGCTGGAACCGCTGGCCGACGGCTTCCGCAACTGGGTGAAGCAGGACTACGTCGTCACGCCCGAGGAACTGCTGCTCGACCGCGCCCAGTTGATGCGCCTCACCGCCTGCGAGATGACGGCGCTGGTCGGCGGCCTGCGGGTCATTGGCACCAACCATGGCGGCACGAAGCACGGCGTGTTCACCGACCGCTTCGGGGCGCTCTCCAACGACTTCTTCGTGAACCTCACCGACATGGCGAACACGTGGAAGCCGGCGGGCAGCAACCTCTACGAGATCCGCGACAGGAAGAGTGGAAAGACCAAATGGACCGCCACCCGTGTCGACCTGGTGTTCGGCTCGAACTCGATCCTGCGTGCCTATGCCGAGGTCTATGCCCAGGACGACGCTAAGCGGAAGTTCGTCGACGACTTCGTCGCCGCCTGGGTGAAGGTGATGAACGCGGACCGCTACGACCTGAAGTGACGCGGCGTGGCAGGGAGGGGCAGCTTCGGACGATCAGAATTCATACTCGACCTGCATGCGCAGTGTCCGGTCCGGAGCTGCCCTGGAGCTTCCCAGCAACCAGGCAGCGTTGTATTTGATGGCCTGATGATTGCCGAGAGGTATCTTGCCGAAGACAGCCGGACCAACGGTGTGGATGCGTTCATCCCTGGGCGCCCAGTCGTTCCATTTTCCCATCTCGCCGAAACCCTGAAGGCCGAATTCGAATCGCGGCAGCCACCGGTACTTGGCCTGCCACTGATACTGGAACTGGGTGTCGTTCGGGAAGCCGGCCCGATAATTCCGCTGGAAAAGCAGATTGCCGTTGAGCTGGAATTTTCCGAATTCGGTCTGGAACAAAGGGCCCCACTTGACCTCCCAGCCCTCGGTGCGATCCTCCGGCCGCTCGATCTCCAGCAGGAATCCGACATCCACGGGGTAGCGGCCCGTTTCGGTAAGCTGGAACTTGTTTTCCCATTCGATGGCGTCGAACCTGGTGCCTTCGTAGTTCTCGCGCTTGTATTTCGCATACAGTTCGGTGAACCACCATTCCTTGGCCCCATAGCCAAAACCGATGCTGAAGGCGGATTCGCGTGGATCGTCACCCTTGCGGGCCGCCCCGGCCTTGAAATCGATCTCCTTTTCGCCATACTCCACCGTGGGCGTATGGACGTAGTCGGCGGGTCCGGCCATGGCCATGGGCGCAAACAAGGCTCCTGCGACCAATAGCGGCGCATACGGTTTCATGTGTTTCCTCTCTAGCTTGAAGTTGAAACCTGGGGCGGCCGAACGTGGGCAAATCGCATTCCCGTTACGATCAACAGGACTGTTGCCAGGTAAAAGACGGCCTGTATTCCGGAAGGCAGGGCTTCATAGCCAACCAGGGTGTGCAACACGCGCCCGGCCAGGGATGCGTTATCGAGCAGCCAGGAGGAATCCCAGAGCGGATCCATCAGGCTGGGCAGCAGATCGGCCTGGACGAGAAAGCGCGCCATCTGGCTCGCCATGGCTGCCGCGAGCAGCAGGACCAGGCCGCTGGTGGTCGAAAAGAACAGTCTGACCGGGATGCGCAGGAAGCCGGCGTACAGGCCATAACCCGCAGCCACGCCAAGCGCCAGGCCGATGGCGCCGCCACCGGCAACCGCAACCAGTCCTTCTTCGCCGCCCCTGATGAGGCCATACAGAAACAGCGCCGTTTCGGATCCCTCCCGAAGGATGGCCAGGGCGACGACAAGCGCAAGTGCCGACATCTCCCGGTTTCCGGAGGCGACATCCTGCCCAAGCTGCTTTGCATCGCGGGCCATCTGGGCGCCGTGCCGGGCCATCCAGATGTTGTGCCAGGCCAGCATCAGCGCGGCAAGCCCGAGGATGCCGGCATTGAACAATTCCTGGCCCGTGCCTTCGGCCATTTCGGCGATGCGTCCGGTCAGCGAGGCGACGATCAGCGAGCCGAGGATGCCGCTGCCGATGCCGACGAGGATCCATGACTTGCGCGAAGGAACGGCGCGCGTGGCGGCGGCGATGATGCCGATGATCAGTGCCGCTTCCAGGGTTTCCCGAAAAACGATAATGGCGGATCCGAGCATGGCAGGCTATTCCGCAATCACGGCGCCGCGCGCCGTTTTTTCATTGAACTCGCCGAAGAACGGATACCGTCCCGGCTTTAGCGGGCCAATGTAGATGCTCGCCCTGGTATCCGGCGCGATAAGCTTTTCCCGATTCAGTTCGTGACTTTCGAACTCCTCGGGAGTCCCATCCTGGTTATGGACAACGAGTTTGACCTTCTGCCCGGCGGGGACGCGTACCTCGGCCGGCTCGAATCGATGGTTCCGGATCGCCAGGGAAAACTCCCCGTCGGCGGCCCATGTCGCGAATGGCAGCAAACAAAGCAAAGGCAAATAGGGTTTCATGGCAGCTCCTTTCCGCAAATGATAACTATTTGCATTTGTAAGTCAACACCATGTGGCCATTACTCTCCTTTCGACGAAAAGGACAGGGCGCCAGACGATATGATTCGGCGTTCTGCCACGACTGACTTTCCGACATGCACGCAAGGCTCTTTCTCGTTCTCGGCGCCCTGAGCGCCGCCATCTCCGTCGCACTCGGCGCCGCCGGCGCGCACGCGTTGGCGAACCTGCCGGAACTTTCGCAATCGTGGTTCCGCACGGCGCTGCAATATCAGCAGTTCCATGCGCTGGGGCTGCTCGTGGTCGGGTTGGTCGCCGGGCGCAATGCGTCGAAGTGGATCGTCGCCGCCGGCTGGCTGATGGTGCTCGGCACCCTGCTCTTCTGCGGCAACCTGTACCTGCGCAGCCTTGCCGATTTTCACGCGCTGCACGCCGTCACGCCTTTCGGCGGCGGCGCCTTCATCCTCGGCTGGCTGGCGCTGGCGGTCGGTGGGATGCGAGCGGAAAAATGACCAGGGCGCCCGCAGGCGCCCTGAGTCAGGACTACGAGACGATCGGCTACTTCTTCGCGAACGGTGTCGGCCGTGGCGTCTTGTCGGTGGAAGGCGGCAGGACAGGCATCATGAAGCTGGGCTGATCGCCGGTCAGGGTCTTCAGGAAGGCGACGACCTTGGCATTCTCGTCGGCGGTGAACTTCTTGCCCAGCTGCAGGCGACCCATGATGTCGACAGCTTCGGTCAGGGTGTTGGCGGCGCCGTCGTGGAAGTAGGGATAGGTCATTTCCACGTTGCGCAGGGTCGGCACCTTGAAGTTGAAGCGATCGGCGTCCTTGCCGGTGACGGCGCTGCGGCCTTCGGCCGGACTGCTGGCCTTGTACGGCGCGACCACGCCCATCTTCTGGAACGAGTTGCCGCCGACCGCCGGGCCGTTGTGGCAGGCGACGCAGCCGCTGTCCTTGAACAGCTTGTAGCCGGCCAGCTCGTCGGCCGTGAGAGCGTCATTCTTGCCGAGCAGCCATTGATCGAAGCGGGAGTTCGGCGTGACCAGCGTCTTCTCGAATTCGGCGATGGCTAATGTGACCTGGTCGATGTCGACCTTGTCCTTGCCGAACACCTGCTTGAACTCGCGCACATAGGCGGGGATCGATTCCAGCACGCCGAGCGCCAGGGTGTGGCTGAAGGCCATTTCGCCAGGATTGGCGATCGGGCCGCCCGCCTGCGCCTTGAGGTCGGCCGCGCGGCCATCCCAGAACTGGGCCACGTTGAGGCTGGAGTTCAGCACGGTCGGGGCATTGATCGGGCCTTCCTGCCAATGGTCGCCGATCGAGGTCTTGATGTTGTCGGTGCCGCCCATCGAGAGGTTGTGGCAGGAATTGCAGGAGATGAAGCCGGACTTGGACAGCCGCGGGTCGAAATAGAGCTTCTTGCCCAGTTCGACCATGCCGAGGTTGATGTTCGCAGCCGGCTTGACCGGTTGAATCGGCTCATCGCTGGCCGCCCAGGCCAGGGGCAGTCCAACAATCAGAAGCGAAGCGGCGAGAGTGCGTAATTTCATGTGATTCTCCTTTACTCGAAAAAATCTGCGCGCCGGAAAGATTGGCGCCATGCAACAAAATTCCTTGACACCGGGACGCAATTTACCCATACAATTGCTATGGGTGTTGATGTAAGTCAATGATTTTATTGTAGTTTTTGCCTATACTGGGCATAGTCAATTTCTATAGGTTGTCGAATGAAGCTTTCTGCATTGCGTTACCTGGTGGCATTCGCGGACGAGGGTTCCTTCAGTCGTGCGGCCGAGCACTGCCACATCAGCCAGCCGACCTTGAGCGTCGCCTTGCAGAATCTGGAAGCGGAGCTGGGCGTGGTTCTGATCGAGCGCAGCAAGAGCCATGTCGCGCTGACGGATATCGGCCATCAGGTGGTGGCTCAGGCGCGGCGCGCGCTGGATGAGGCGCGGCGGGTCGAAATGATCGCCCACATGGACCAGGATCCCTTGCACGGCGAATGCCGTCTGGGCGTGATCCATACCATCGGTCCCTATCTCCTGCCGGACTTGATTACCTCGCTGCGTCGTCAGGCGCCTGACCTGAGCCTCTACATCGAGGAGAGCATGACGGCGCTGCTTGCCGACTACCTGAAGTACGGGACGATCGATGCGGCGATCATCGCCCTGCCATTCAGCGTGCCGGGTATCGAAACCCGTGCGCTTTACGACGAACCCTTCGAGGTTGTCGTACCCACGGCCCATGCATGGGCCAAGCGCAAGTCGATTGCCGCCGAGGAAGTGCGTGGCGACGACGTGTTGGTGCTCAAGGCTGGCAACTGCTTCCGCGAGCAGGTCCTCGACGCCTGCCCAGAAATAAGTCACGCCGAAGGATCGTTGCACCAAGGGCACTCGATCGAGACCATCCGATGCATGGTCGCGTCGGGCTACGGCATCTCGGTGCTGCCAGCCGCCTGCCTGGATGGTCCTTATCGTTCCGGGATGGTGGCGTCGATTCCGTTCAAGGACCCGGCCCCCTCTCGGCGGGTCGCGTTGGCCTGGCGGCGTGGCTTTCCGCGCCCGAAGGTGATCGAAACCATAGCCGCGGCCGTCGCGTCGCTGAAAAATCCCGCCTACCGGCTAATTGCGCAACAGGGTCTTACCTGAGACCTTGCAGCTTGCGGAACAGAGTCCGCTCGCTGAGCCCCAGCCGGCGGGCGAGCGACGGCCGGTCACCCTGGTGGTTGGCGACGGCCCAGGCGAGGTAGTCGTGCTCGTTCTCATCCAGCGTTCGCCATTGCCGCTGTGGTGGCGTCGCGGCGTCGGGCCTGAATGCTTCCGGCCCGTCATCGACGTCGACCAGGTGACGCGGCTCGATCTCGTCGCCGTCGGCGAGCAGGCCGGCGCGCTCCAGCAAATTCCTCAGTTCGCGGATGTTGCCCTGGAAGGGCATGGCGGCAAGGGCGTCGAGCGCGGCCGGCGTCAGGCGCAGATGGCGTTGCGGTGCCACCCGGGCGAGCAGCGATTCAACCAGTAGCGGCAGGTCCTCGGGCCGTTCGCGCAGGGAAGGCGTGCGCACCGGGAAGGTGTTGATGCGGAAGTAGAGGTCGCGGCGGAAGGTCTCGGCCTTGACCATGGCGGCGAGATTGCGATGGGTGGCGGAAACCAGGCGGAAATCCGCGCGCAGGGTTTCGACGCCACCGACGCGCCGGTAGGTACCGGTTTCCAGCAATCGCAGCAGCTTCACCTGCAGGGATGGCGGCAGTTCGCCGATCTCGTCGAGGAACAGGGTGCCGCCGGATGCCGCCTCGACCAGCCCCTCCTTGCGGTGGGTAGCACCG
>DASRXN010000202.1:0-2699 GCA_035654135.1 Rhodocyclaceae bacterium
CCGGAGATGAAGTCGACTGGCGAGGTGATGGGTGTCGGCCGCACGTTCGGCGAGGCCTTCGTCAAGTCGCAGATCGCCTCGGGCACCAAGCTGCCGAAGGCGGGCAAGGCCTTCATCAGCGTCAAGCCGGCCGACAAGGCAAAGTCAGTCGTGGTGGCACGCCAACTGCACGAACTCGGCTTCACGCTGCTGGCGACGCGTGGCACCGCTGCAGCGATTACCGAGGCCGGAGTGCCGGTGACACCGGTGAACAAGGTCAATGAAGGCAGGCCGCACGTGGTCGACATGATCAAGAACAACGAGATCGCTTTCATCGTCAATACCGTCGAGGAAAAGCGTTCGGCGATCATCGACTCCCGCTCCATTCGTACCTCCGCGCTGGCGCAGAAGGTCACGCTCTTTACGACCGTCGAAGGCGGTTTGGCAGCGTGCCAGGGCATGCGCCACGCCGGTCTCGAGACCTACGCGCTGCAGGCGCTGCACACAGAGTTGCAATGAGCAAGTTCCCTATCACCCTGCGCGGCGCCGAGCTGCTGCGCGAAGAATTGAAACGCCTGAAGACTGTGGAGCGTCCGGCTGTGGTGGCTGCCATCGCCGAAGCGCGTTCACACGGCGATCTGTCCGAGAACGCCGAATACGATGCCGCCAAGGAGCGTCAGGGCTTCATCGAGGGCCGCATCGCCGAGGTCGAGGGCAAGCTGGGCAACGCCCAGATCATCGATCCGGCTTCTCTCGACGCCGACGGCCGGGTGGTATTCGGCGCCACGGTCGATCTCGAGGACATGGACAGCGGCCAGAAGGTCAGCTACCAGATCGTCGGCGACGACGAGGCCGACCTCAAGCAGCACAAGATTTCGCTCAATTCGCCGGTGGCACGCTCGCTGATCGGCAAGTTCGGCGGTGACGTCGCCGAGGTACAGACGCCTGGCGGGCGGCGCGAATACGAGATCCTCGACGTCAGGTACGAGTAGGACGGGCAGGTGCGCGTCGCCGCGGCGCATTTTCCTGCGCTGCTGCGGCCTGTTTCTTGGTCATCGGCTTGCCCCGGCGTGATGCCGTGGCTGACTTTTGCGGCTCGTCAGGTTTCTCGCGCCACAGGACGAGGATGTTGCCGATGTGCTGGACCGGCGCGCAGTCCATTTGCGCGCAGATTTCCGCCAGCACTGCATCCCGGTCTTCCCGCTCGATGTCGTAGAGCTTGACCTTGATGAGTTCATGCGCCTTGAGGCTGCGGTCGATTTCCTTCAGGACCGCTGCCGAGAGGCCTTTGCCGGCGATGCTGACGACGGGATTAAGATGGTGAGCGGCGGCGCGCAGGGCTCGGCGCTGCTCGGAAGTAAGTTCGATCATGGCGGCATTCTAACCCGATGACCCAGAAAAGCCGGCAGCACAAGAAGAGCAAGGCGTGGATGCACGAGCACGTCAGCGATCCCTACGTTCAGAGGGCAAATGCGGAGGGCTGGCGTTCGCGCGCGGCGTTCAAGCTGATCGAGATCGATGAGAAAGACCACTTGCTAAAGCCGGGCATGACGGTGGTCGATCTCGGCGCTGCGCCGGGAAGTTGGTGCCAATACGCGGCGCGGCGCATCCAGCCTGGCGGCAAATTGATTGCGCTCGATCTGCTGGAAATGACGCCCATGGGCGGGGTCGAGTTCATCCAGGGCGACTTTCGCGAGGATGAGACCCTCCGCCGGCTGGAGTCAGTCCTGGCGGGACGCCGCGTCGACCTTGTTTTGTCCGACATGGCCCCCAATATGTCGGGCATATCTGTTTCGGATGATGCGCGAGTGATGCATCTTGCCGAATTGACGCTGGATTTCGCCCGCCAGCACCTGAAACCGGGCGGCGACATGCTGGTCAAAGTTTTTCAGGGAGCCGGCTTCATGGAATTGCGGCGCGCGATCATGGAAACTTTTGGCAACCTGCTGGTGCGCAAGCCCGCCGCTTCGCGCGATCGCAGTGCGGAAACGTATCTATTGGCGCGCGGGATGTGTGCGTAATCTCGTTTGCAGCCGTCAGGAATCGGCTCTAGAATGATCGAACCCTAGGCAGAGTGAGACAACCTCTTGAATAACCTGTTCAAAAATTTGGCGATCTGGATGGTGATCGGCATCGTGCTGATGACGGTCTTTAACCAGTTCAATTCCCGTCAGGCAGCCCTGACCTCGATGGAGTACTCGCAATTTCTCGAGGAAGTGAAGCAGGGCCATATTGCCAAGGTCGTGATCCAGGGCCGTACCTTGGAGGCAACCACCGGCGAAGGCAGAAAGATTACGACCTACGCGCCGCCGGATCTCTGGATGGTCTCCGACCTCCTGAGATACAACGTCAAGGTTGTAGCGAAGCCCGAAGAGGAACAGTCCTTCCTCATGAATATCTTCGTCTCTTGGTTCCCGATGCTGTTGCTGATTGGCGTCTGGGTGTTTTTCATGCGCCAGATGCAGGGTGGCGGTCGCGGCGGAGCTTTTTCGTTCGGCAAGAGCAAGGCGCGCATGCTGGACGAGAACAGCAACACCATTACTTTCGCCGACGTTGCCGGTTGTGAGGAAGCGAAGGAAGAAGTCTCGGAACTAGTCGACTTCCTGCGCGATCCCTCCAAGTTTCAGAAACTCGGCGGCCGTATTCCCCGTGGCGTGCTCATGGTCGGTTCGCCCGGCACGGGCAAGACCCTGCTCGCACGCGCCATCGCCGGCGAGGCA
>DASRXN010000203.1:0-7482 GCA_035654135.1 Rhodocyclaceae bacterium
CCGCACAGGAGGTCGACGCCGGTTTTTTTCAGGGCGGTACCGGCGAGCCGCTCGAAGATGACGCGCTGCGTTCGCTCGGCGCCTTCTATTACGAGCCCCTGTGGGTGTTCTACCGGGAAGGCGTCGCGCCGCGCGGCGGCAGCCTTGACCAGGTCTTGCAGTTGAAAGGCAAGCGCATCGCCGTCGGTGGCCCCGGTAGCGGTACCCGGTATCTGGCGCTCGAGATACTGCGCGCCAACGGTATCGATGCCGCCAATTCAACGCTGGTCGAGAAGGGCGGCCTCGGCCTGGTCGAATCCTTGGGCAAGGGTGAGATCGATGCCGCCTTCGTTGTCGGGCCAACCCAGTCGGCTGCGGTCTGGTCGCTGCTGTTCACCGATGGCGTTCGATTGATGAGCCTTGCCCATGCCGACGCCTACACACGCCAATTGCCCTATTTGTCGAAGATCGTGCTGCCGCGTGGCGCCGTCGACCTGAGTCGGGATATACCGAAAGCCGATGTAACTCTGGTGGCCGCGACGGCGACGCTGCTGGTACGCGAGGATACGCACCCGGCCTTGATTGACCTGCTGATGCAGGCGGCGACGGAGACCCATGGCGGCGCCGGCATATTTCACAAGCCGGGCGACTTTCCGCACGCCATGACGGTGAATTTCCCTTTGTCGCCAGAAGCCGAGCGCTACTACAAGTCCGGCAAGCCATTCCTGCAGCGCTATCTGCCCTTCTGGGCGGCGACGCTGGTCGATCGTCTGGTCGTGATGGTAATTCCGATGCTCGCGCTGCTGGTGCCGATCATGAAGTTCGCCCCGGCGCTGTACGGCTGGCGTGTCCGCTCACGTATCTACCGCCGTTACGGCGAACTGAAGTTTCTCGAGGCCGAGGTGGAGGCCGATCCCGGCCGGCACAGCCGCGCCGAGTGGCTGGCACGGCTCGATGCCATCGAGAACGACGTCAATCACATGCCGACGCCGAAGGCGTTTGCGGACATGTATTACACTTTGCGTGGCCATGTCGGCCTGGTGCGCGACACAGTGGAGAAAAGAACGGCTACAGTCGCTTGATCTTGTCCACCAGTGCGGTGGTCGAGCGCTGGTGGATGAACGGGATCGAATGCACTTGGCCGCCCCAGCCGAGTACTTCCCGGCCGCCGACGATCTTGTCGACGGACCAGTCGCCGCCCTTGACCAGGATATCCGGACGGGCTTCCAGGATGCGCGCGAATGGCGTGTCCTCGTCGAACCAGGTGACCAGCGATACGCATTCGAGCGCCGCCAGCACTGCCATGCGGTCCTCCAGCGTGTTGATTGGTCGGTCTTTACCCTTGCCCAGGCGCCGCACCGAGGCATCGGTATTGACGGCCACCAGCAGGCTGGCGCCCAGGGCCCGGGCCTGGGCGAGGTAGGTGATGTGCCCGCGATGCAGAATGTCGAAGCAGCCGTTGGTGAACACCAGCGGCCGTGGCAGCGTTGCCAGCCGGGCCGGCAGTTCGGCCGGCGCGCAGATCTTCGCTTCGAAGGCCGGTACCGTCACTTTGTGGCTGCGGGGGCAGCTTTGCTTTCAGACGCCGTGAGGTCGAGGCGTCGCGCGTCGTCGTCGGAAATGATCTCGAACAGACGCACCACCTTCTGTACGCCACCAGTCGTACGGGCGATATCGACGGCATCGTCCGCTTCACGCTGAGTGACCAGGCCGAGCAGGAAGACGGTGCCCCATTCGGTGACCACTTTCACCTTGTTGGCGGCAAATTTGTTGTACTCGACGAAGCGCGCCTTCACCTTGGAGGTGATGTAGGTGTCGTTGCTGCGACCGGAAAGCGAACTGGCGCCGGCGACCAGGAGCTCGTTGCTGATCGACTTGACGTTGGGCACGCCGGAGACAGCCTTCTCCACTTCGGCCTTGGTTGCCACATCGGGCGCCTCGCCGGTCAGCAACACCATGCGGTTGTAGCTGGTGACATTGACATGGGTCTGGCTGCCGAACTTTTCGCCAATGCGATTCTGGGCACGCATTTCGATGCCTTCATCGGCCAGATAGCTTTCCGCAATCCGACGGTCGGCGATTATCAGCGCGCCGGCACCGACGCCGACAACCGCGGCCGGAAAGCAGCCGGAGAGGGCAGGAGCAAGCGTGGCCAAAGATAGCCAGAGGATGAGACGGGAACGAGGGGTCTTCATTGGAGGTCTCCCAGCAGAAGTGCATCGATGCCGTCGCACAGGCAATGCAGAACCAGGAGATGCACTTCCTGGATACGCGCCGTGCGCTCGGCGGGAACGCAAACATGGATGTCGCCGGTGGTCAGGACCGCGGCCATTTTGCCGCCTCCCTTGCCTGTCAATGCGACGACGCGGATGTCCTGCTCATGGGCTGCGGCGATGGCTGCCAGGACGTTGGGCGAGTTGCCCGAGGTTGAAATTGCCAGCAGCACATCGCCGGCACGCCCCAGCCCCCGCACCTGCTTGGCGAAGACTTCGTCGTAGCTGTAGTCGTTGGCGATCGAGGTCAGCGTCGAGGTGTCGGTGGTGAGCGCGATCGCCGCCAGCGGGCGCCGCTCCTTTTCGAAGCGGTTCAGCAATTCGGCGGCGAAATGCTGCGAATCGGCCGCCGAGCCGCCGTTGCCGCAGGCCATGATCTTGCTGCCCGCCCTCAGCACCGCGACCATCGCTTCGACGGCTGCGGCGATGGGTCCGGTCATGATGGCTGCGGCATGGCGCTTGGTTTCGGCGCTGTCGGCAAACTGGCTGGTAATGCGGTCGTGGAGAGTCATTGGGCGGTGCGTTTCTAGTGAACGAATTTTAGCATGGGGCCCTGGCGCCCCCGCTGTCGCTAAAGCGCGACAAAGACCTCGATCAGCACACGCTGCCAAGGGTTGCGATGCTCGCGCAGACGGGCGATGCGGCCGGAGACAGTGGCGCCACGATCCATCTCGGCCGCGACGGCCCGGTTCTCCACCCGCGGCAGATAGCCAAGCATTTGCCCGCGCCATTCGACGCGCACGGCATTGGCATCGTGAGGATTGTCCGGCTCGCGGACCAGCGTCAAGCGCTCGCCTTCCCGCAATTCATTCCAGAGTACCGGTGCCGCGTGATACTGGAAGCCGGCCAGTGGTGAACTCTGCACCAGCAGCTTGATGGTTTGCGCATGGCAGGATGCGGCCAGCCAGAGCAGACTAATCAGCAGAAAACGCATCGCGCAACCATTCGATGTTGTTGCCATCCATCAGTACGCAGTCGAAGCGGCAGGACCGATCGCTGTATTGGCCGTGCCTGGCCAGCCAATGACGGGCGGCCATGACCAGCTTCGCCTGCTTGGCGGCGGTGATGCTGGCGGCAGCGCCGCCATAATCGATCCGGCGGCGCAGGCGGACTTCGACAAATACCACCGTTGCCCCATCCTGGCAGATCAGGTCGAGTTCGCCGCCGCGGACGCGGAAGTTGCGTTCGATGACGCGCAACCCGCGTTCGGCGAGGAATCGTGCCGCCTGTTCCTCGGCGGCGGCACCTTGGGCTTGCGTGGTGGTCATGGCGGCCGGACAATGGCTCCGATGAATATGACTGATACGACGCCGGCATTGTATGTCGTCGCCACGCCGATCGGGAATCTGTCCGACATCACGCTGCGCGCACTTGACGTGCTGCGTGCAGCCGACTTGGTGGCCTGCGAGGACACCCGCCATGCCCGCACGCTCCTCGATCACCACGGCATTCGGGCACAGACCGTCCCGCTCCACGAGCACAACGAAGCCGCTGCCTCCGTGCGTCTCGTTGAAGCATTACGCGCGGGCAGACGCGTGGCGCTGATTTCCGATGCCGGTACGCCGGGCATTTCCGATCCGGGCGCGCGGTCCTGTGCGGCCGTGCGCGCGGCCGGTTTCGCCGTGGTGCCGCTGCCGGGGCCGAGCGCCGCTGTCACGGCGCTGTCGGCGGCGGGCCTGGGCGACGCACGCTTCCTGTTCGCGGGTTTCCTGCCGGCGAAAGCGACGGCGCGACGGCACGAGATCGAATCACTGCGACATGTACCGGCGGCGCTGGTGTTCTATGAGGCACCGCATCGCATCGAGGAAACCATTGCCGCTCTCGCGGCCATTCTGGAGCCGGAGCGGACCTTGGTTGTCGCTCGCGAATTGACCAAGCTCTTCGAGCAAATTGCTGTCATGCCCCTTGCCGAAGGCCCGGCGTGGCTGGCGGCCGACGACAATCGGCGGCGCGGGGAATTCGTCGTCGCCGTCTCGGGGCCACCACCAAGGCAGGGGCTCGATATCGAGGCGGAACGTGTGCTGAAGACCTTGCTGGCGGAACTGCCGGTCAAGCAGGCAGCGAAGCTGGCGGCCGAAATTACTGGTGCCGCCAAGAACGACCTCTACCAAAGGGCACTGGAACTCAAGGCATAATTCGTCATCATGCAACTCACCATCACACGCCCCGACGACTGGCACCTCCATCTGCGCGACGGCGCCGCCCTTGCCGCCGTGCTGCCCGATACGGCGCGCCGTTTCGGCCGCGCCATCGTCATGCCCAACCTGAAACCGCCGGTGACGACGGTGGAGCAGGCAGCGGCCTACCGGCAGCGCATCCTGGCCGGCGTGCCACCAGGGCTGACTTTCGAACCGTTGATGACGTTGTACCTCACGGACAACATGCCGTCGACCGAGATCGAGCGAGCAAAGGCGAGCGGCTTCATCCATGCCGTCAAACTCTATCCTGCCGGCGCGACCACCAACTCCGATGCTGGCGTCACCGATCTCGCCCGTTGCCGGCCAACGCTGGCAAATATGGAGGTGCTGGGCCTGCCGCTGCTCGTGCATGGCGAGGTGACCGATCCGGCGGTCGATGTCTTCGATCGCGAAGCGGTGTTCATCGAGCGCGTGCTCTCGCCGCTGCTCAAGGATTTTCCTGCACTCAGACTGGTGCTTGAGCACGTGACGACGAAAGATGGCGTCGATTTCGTTCTCGCTGGCGGTGCCAACGTGGCGGCGACGATTACGGCGCATCATCTGCTGCTCAACCGCAACGCCATCTTCCAGGGTGGTATCCGGCCGCATCATTACTGCCTGCCGGTGCTGAAGCGGGAAGCGCATCGGCAGGCGCTCGTCGCCGCAGCCGTTTCCGGTAATCCGAAGTTCTTCCTCGGCACCGATTCGGCGCCACATGGCAGGCGCGCGAAAGAAGCGGCTTGCGGCTGTGCCGGCTGTTACACGGCGCATGCCGGCATCGAGCTGTATGCCGAAGCGTTCGATGCCGCGGGGGCACTGGACCGGCTGGAGGCGTTCGCCAGCCATTTCGGGGCGGACTTCTACGGCCTGCCGCGAAATACCGGGAGCATTACGCTGCTGAAGGAAAGCTGGAGCGTACCGATGACGCAACCGTACATGGACAACGATGTGCTGGTACCGCTTCGCGCCGGCGAAACTGTGGCATGGAGCCTTAAATGAAGCGATGGATTCTGCTTTTTTCCGTTCTGCTGCTTGCGGCCTGCAGCAAGGATCCGGCGGCCTACATGATCGCGGGTAGCGAGGTCGCGATTACCGTCGAACGTATCCAGTCCAACTTCTGGAGCAGCGGCTGGGAACTGGACCTGATCGTGCGCCAGCATCCGAATTGCCAGCGGCGCCATCATCTCAAGCCGACGAGCGGCAGCAGCGTCAAGGTGGACGTGTATAGCCCGGAGCGGGGAATTTTCATTCTCCGGCAAGGCAAGCGCTGGTATGTCACCGACCTGCGTACCTGCGGCTTCGACACCTTCAAGGAGCCGCCTCCCGAGCCGGGTGAGCTGATGGGCACTTTCCGGGAAAAGGATGGCGTCTTCAAGTTCGTCGAGAACAAGGACCGGGGCGCAAAGGCGGAGGCTGCAACCGAGGGCGACTAGCCGTGGCTGTTACAATCTGCCTCGGAAGTCCGCCAGGCAGCCGCTGGGTGCGAAAGCACCTGGAGGAAAGTCCGGGCCCCATAGAGCAGGATGCCGGCTAACGGCCGGGCGCAGCAAGTCTCGCAAGAGACCCAAGGCGACAGACAGTGCAACAGAAAGATACCGCCGAAGCTCGCAAGAGCTGGCAAGGGTGAAATGGCGGGGTAAGAGCCCACCGCGGACGTGGCAACACGGACGGCACGGCAAACCTCATCCGGGGCAAGGCCAAATAGGGGGGCGATAGCGTGGCTCGCGCTGCTCCCGGGTAGGCTGCTAGAGGCCGTCGGCAACGACGGTCCCAGAGGAATGGCTGCCCACGACAGAACCCGGCTTATCGGCGGACTTCCACCTTCCGTATTCCTCATGTTTCACTTTCAATCACCCTTGTATCCATATTGATTCCTTTGGGGAAAATTCATAAATTCATTGTCAGGAAAGCTATGTAAGTGCTTGTCGGCACAGAATAATTCGCATTTTCCCGCTTGACTGGCCATTTCTTCTTCCGTAGAGTGGGAAGAAGTGGGAGGAAGTGGGGAATCTTGGGGTTCCCGGCCTCTAATCAGGGGGGGAGATGTTCCAAGGGGCGACATCGCTGAGTCTGGATGCCAAGGGGCGGATGGCGATCCCGGCACGCCATCGCGATGCGCTGGCGAATGCGGCCGAAGGCCGCCTGGTGCTGACGGCCCATCCCCATCGCTGTCTGCTGCTCTATCCCGCTCCCGACTGGGAGCCCATCCGCGCCAAGATCCTGGCCGCACCCAGCCTCGAAGCCCAGTCCGCCAAGTTGCGGCGGCTGCTGGTTGGCTTCGCTGTTGACCTGGAGATGGACTCGGCGGGCCGCGTGCTCGTGGCGCCCGAACTGCGCCAATACGCTGCCTTGGACAAGGATGTCTGGCTAGTGGGGCAAGGCAGTCATTTCGAACTCTGGTCCGATGCCGGCTGGAAGCAACAACAGGAAGAGATCTTTGCCCTCGGCGACAAGTTGTTGCCGCCAGGCATGGAAAACCTGGCGCTGTGAGCGCTGGCTCACACGTCAGCGTATTGCTGAAGGAGGCCGTCGAGGCGCTGGCAATCAGGCCGGATGGCATCTACGTCGATGCGACCTTCGGCCGCGGAGGTCACAGCCGGGAAATCCTGGCGCGTCTGGGGCCGCTGGGCAGGCTGGTGGCGCTGGACCGGGATCCGGCGGCGGTGATGGCTGGCCAGGCGTTGGCCGACCCGCGCTTCACGCTGGCACATTCGGCCTTCGGCCGGCTGGCGAAGGTGCTGGACGGTCTGGGGGTCGGGCAGGTGGGTGGCGTGTTGCTGGACCTGGGGGTGTCATCACCTCAGCTGGATACGCCCGAGAGGGGCATGAGTTTTCGTTTCGATGCGCCGCTGGACATGCGCATGGATACGACCGAGGGGGAGACCGTGGCTGATTTCCTGGCCCGGGCCGAACAACGTGAAATAGAAAAGGTGATCAGGGACTATGGCGAAGAACGGTTTGCTCATGCGATTGCAAAGGCGGTTGTTGCTACTCGGTGCGAATGCCGTATTTCAACCACGCGACAACTTGCCGCGCTCGTGGAAAAGACCGTC